>NZ_RZRY01000719.1:0-3045 GCF_003998035.1 Mesorhizobium sp. M2A.F.Ca.ET.039.01.1.1
GCCAGCGCACTGCCTCGGTTCCGCTGCACACGATCATTTCGCGCCCAAGCGAAAACATCTATGTCCAACCTGAAGACACCATTCTTTTGATACGGCAACGGATGACGTTCACAGCGCTCGGCGCTGTAGGTCGCCAAGGCTCGCTGCCGATTCCGTCAAATGATTTCACTTTGTCGGAAGCTTTGGGCACGGCAGGCGGGCTAAATGATAGTCGTGCAGACCAGTCGGGCCTCTTCCTTTTTCGCTTCGAGCGCCCGGAGCTTGTTCGGGCCCTCGGCAACCGTATCGACCCCTCCGCTATTGGTTGGGATGTTTTGGCCAAGTCCCCGGGAAATGCGCAGTCGCTCGATTATGTTTTTCCGATAGTCTATCGCATCCGCTTGTCGGATCCGGCTTCGCTCTTGATCATGAGCAGGGTACGCGTCCTGGATCGAGATATTCTGTACGTAGCCAATGCTCCCTCCGTTGAAATCGACAAATTCCTTGGCATCGTAGGCCAAACTTACGGCATCATTCGCGGTCCGATTTCCATCGCGCAGGCGGTCGGTTGATCTATGCTGATGAATATTGCCACCAGCCATAGTTCTCCGCGCGGCCCCTCGCTGCCATGGCGGAGCGGTGCGCGTGTTCTTGCCAGTTCCCGGACGCTGTCGCGTGACGTGCAAATAGGCTTTCTTCTAGACGCCCGCCTGATCCAGAACGCCGACGAAGCTCAAGGGGTTGAAGGTGGCTGCGGGTGGGGTCGAAGTTCGCGCAATGAGCGGATAACGACGCTTTGCAAGGCCCGCGGCCTTCCGTTTTTATTCCTCGAGGATCCTTATTTCCGCTCTTGGGGGCTCTCGAATCAGGCGTACTCCACGCCTGCGGTCGGAGTCATGATCGACGCCAATCAACCGGCTTATGACTGTAGTGGAGCCGGTTCCGCCGCCGAACAGTTAATGGTGGCACGCATTGCCGACAGAGGAGATTTACCGAAAACAGACTTGCGGAACCTGATCGTGGAAGCACGGCTGAGCAAATATAATCTCCCTTCGAATGAGACTCGACCTGTCCGACGGACAGACCGCTTTAGGCTAGGAATCATTGATCAGGTTAAACACGACCGTTCTCTTTTGTACGGCGGCGGTGACGACGGTGCTGTGGTTGCAATGGCCAAATACGCAATTGACCGTGCACTCGGCGAGAGCGCCGAACTGGTGTTCAGAACACACCCGGACGTGGCCGCTGGAAAGGGCCATTCGCTGCTGAACCCAATCTTGCCGCGCATGTGTGCGGCATATGGGGTAGGCATCACCACATCAACTGGTTCATCCGCGACCGTCTTCCTCGACGAGATTGATGAGGTGCTTACGATCACCAGCGGCGCCGGCTTCGAGGCTCTGATCCGAGGCATTCCAGTCACATGTTTCGGGGCGCCCTTCTATGCGGGGTTCGGCTTGACAACCGACCTAGCGTGTTCCGAGGACGCTATCGCGGCGTTGAGGCGCCGGGCGACCGATCGGCCGCAATCGAGCGACGAGATCCTGCGGCGCCTAGACATCCTCATTTCCGTTGCACTCGAGGACATGACGCTGTGGTGGGACCCCGTGAAGCGCGAGCGCTGCGATGCATTGCAGGCCTTGCGTCGACTTGCCTGGTGGGCAGCTGCAGAACGTTTCGACAATAAGCCCATCCTCATCTATGGAGCTGGAGGATGGAAACGGGCTGCCGTCCAGACGATGGCGGCTCACCCCGGGGCCTCTGTCTCGTTCTCGATGCGGCTTCGTCCGCGCTCGCTCAAAGGTTCCCGAAATAATCTGATCTGGGGAGCCTTTGGAAAGGACATAGCTGGCGGGAAAGGTTCCATAAGTGTCGAAGACGGCTTCATACGGTCAGTTGGTCTCGGAGCTGCCCTCGTGAGTCCCGCTTCACTCGTATTTGATCCCATTGGTCTCTATTACGACGCCTCGAGGCCCAGCCAGATTGAGACGATCATTGAATCGGGCGTAGGGCTGACGGACAAGATCGTAGACCGCGCAGCCACGCTTCGGGAGCGGATCGTGCGGTCGGCAATCGAGAAATACAACGTCGACGACGGCAGTCGACCCGTCACAGATGGGAAGGTGCATCTCGTCATAGGCCAAGTCGTCGACGACCAATCTGTGTTGATGGGTAGTGCTCTCGCGCGACCTGGAGATCAGCTGGTGAGGGTGGTTCGAACGCTTCATCCAAAAGCTAAGATCGCATATCGCGCGCACCCTGACGTCGTTGCGGGCTTAAGAAATGGCGACCGCACCAGCTTACATGCCGATATCCAATCCCCGGGCGGTTCGCTCTCAAGCTGGCTGACAACAGCGGAACGCATACATGTTGCCACGTCGCTCGCCGGATTTGAGGCTTTGCTGCGTGAGGTGCCAGTTTCGACCTATGGAATGCCCTTTTATGCAGGTTGGGGGCTGACTCAAGATTCCTTTTCCTGTCCGAGGAGGACACGGCGCCCGACGCTGGACGAAATGGTGGCGGCAGCACTGATCCTGTATCCCCGCTACCGGAGTATCAAGAGTGGCCTACGTTGCGAGGTCGAAGACATCCTCGATGAAATCGAAGCCATCCGTGCAGGTGTGCTCGCTTCACCATCACGGCTTAACCGATTTACGGCTCCATTTCTGAAAATCCTGGCCGGGGTCGGTAAGAGGTCGGGCTTACGCTTCTAGGCGTGCCGAGACACGCAGACTTTCCAGAATTGGCCGGCGCGCAAATGTAATTCGCGGCCGGGTCATACGAAAATCGAACTATCAGCAGGGAATAGGGGCTATCGCATGTGCGGTATCGTTGGAATTGTGGGCCGGCAGCAGGTCGCGCCGCTTATCGTCGACGCGCTGAAGCGGCTCGAATATCGCGGCTATGACTCGGCCGGCGTCGCCACCATCGAGAAGGGCGAGCTCGGCCGCCGCCGCGCCGAAGGCAAACTGATCAATCTCGAACGCCGGCTGAAGGAAGAGCCGCTCGACGGCACGATCGGCATCGGCCATACGCGCTGGGCCACGCATGGCGTGCCGAACGAGA
>NZ_RZRY01000071.1:0-15774 GCF_003998035.1 Mesorhizobium sp. M2A.F.Ca.ET.039.01.1.1
GTGGTGGCCTACTCCTCCGGCAATTTCGCGCAGGGGCTGGCAGCCGCCGGCCAGGCGCTCGGCATTCCCGTCACCATCGTCATGCCGGTCGACGCGCCGGCCGCCAAGCGCGATGCCACCGCCGGCTATGGCGCGCGCGTGGTGCTGACCGATCATGGCGATCGCGCCCGTGAGGAGGTGGCTGCCGCCAAGGCGCGCGAGATCGCCGAGACAGAGCACCTCACCTTGCTGCACCCCTTCGACGATCCGGAAATCGTCGCAGGCCAGGCGGGTGCCGGATTGGAAGCGCTCGACCAGTTGGCGGCTAAGAAGGAGCATGCCGACCTTGTGTTCTGCTCGGTCGGCGGTGGTGGCTTGATCGGCGGCGTTTCGCTGGCCTTCCACTATCTGTCGCCCAAGACCGAGATCATCGCCGTCGAGCCGGAGGGTTTCAACGGCATGGGCTCATCGCTCGCGCATGGCGCGATCGAGACGATGCCGATCGGGCCGAAATCGATCTGCGACGGGCTGATGGCGCGCAAGCCCGGCGACGCGCCTTTCGCGGCCGTCAGCGCCGCCGGCGTGCGCGGCGTCACCGTCGACGACGCCTCGGTGCGGCGGGCGATGAAGATCGCCTTCGAGCGGATGAAGCTGGTGCTGGAGCCCTCGGGCGCGGCATCACTGGCCGCCCTTCTCGGCGGCAAGGTGGATGTGAAGGACAAGACTGTCCTTGTGGTTGCAACCGGCGGCAATGTCTCGCTCGCCGATTTTATGGCGCATATGAACAATGCTTGAAGCGGATTTCGTCATCATCGGCTCCGGCTCCGCCGGCTCGGCCATGGCCTATCGGCTGTCGGAGGACGGCAAGCACTCGGTGATCGTCATCGAGTTCGGCGGCACCGATATGGGGCCGCTGATCCAGATGCCGTCGGCGCTGTCGATCCCACTCAATATGAGCCTCTACGACTGGGGTTTCGCCAGCGAGCCGGAGCCGCATCTCGGCCGCCGCGTGCTGGCGACGCCGCGCGGCAAGGTGATCGGCGGCTCGTCCTCGATCAACGGCATGGTCTATGTGCGCGGCCATGCACACGACTTCGACCATTGGGCGGAACAGGGTGCGACCGGCTGGGGCTTCGCCGACGTGCTCCCCTATTTCAAGCGCATGGAGGATTCCGACGGCGGCGAGGATGGCTGGCGGGGCCACGGCGGACCATTGCATGTGCAGCGCGGCACACGGAAGAACCCGCTCTATGGCGCCTTCGTCGAAGCAGGCCGCCAGGCGGGCTTCGAGCTCACCGACGATTATAACGGCTCGAAGCAGGAAGGTTTCGGGCCGATGGAGCAGACCATTCTTGGCGGCCGCCGCTGGTCGGCGGCGAACGCCTATCTGAAGCCGGCTCTCAAACGCAAGAATGTGAGTCTGGTCAAAGGCTTCGCCCGGCGCGTGGTGATCGAGAATCAACGCGCCCTCGGCGTCGAGATCGAAGCTGACAAAAAGATTCAGGTCGTTAAGGCGCGGCGTGAAGTGATCGTCGCGGCGTCGTCGATCAACTCGCCGAAGATCCTGATGTTGTCCGGCATCGGCCCAGGCGCGCATCTGCAGGAGAACGGCATAAAGGTGATCGCCGACAGGCCGGGTGTCGGCGCCAATCTGCAGGACCATCTGGAACTCTATATCCAGCAGGAATCGACTAGGCCGATCACGCTGAACTCGGTGCTCAATCCTTTCTCCAAGGCATTGATCGGCGCGCAGTGGCTGTTCTTCAAGAGCGGGCTTGGCGCCACCAACCATTTCGAGGCGGCCGCCTTCGTGCGTTCGCAGGCCGGCGTCGACTACCCCGATATCCAGTATCACTTCATCCCCGCGGCGGTGCGCTATGACGGCAAGGCGGCGGCGAAGGCGCATGGGTTCCAGGCGCATGTCGGGCCGATGCGCTCGAAGTCGCGCGGTTCGGTGACGCTGCGCTCGCCCGACCCGAAGGCGAAGCCGGTGATCCGCTTCAACTACATGTCACATCCGGACGACTGGAGCGAGTTCCGCCATTGCATCCGGCTGACGCGCGAGATCTTCGGGCAGAAGGCCTTCGACGGCTTCCGCGGCAAGGAGATTTCGCCGGGCAGCCATGTGCAGACCGACGACGAGCTCGACGCCTTCATCCGCGACCATGCCGAGAGCGCCTACCACCCTTGCGGCACCTGCCGGATGGGCCGTGCCGACGATTTAACCGCCGTCGTCGATCCGGAATGCCGGGTAATCGGCGTCGCAGGACTGCGCGTCGCCGACTCCTCGATCTTCCCGCGTGTGACCAACGGCAACCTCAACGCGCCGTCGATCATGACCGGCGAAAAAGCCTCCGACCATATCCTCGGCCGCACGCCGCTGGCGCCATCCAACCAGGAACCCTGGATCAATCCTCGCTGGCAGGTGGCGGACCGATAGGGCATTGTCGGGCTGACCGCCCTCCCGGCGAACAGACTTGGAGAAAGCCATGCGCGCCCAGCCGACCGCATCGCACTATGTCAACGGCCGCTATATCGAGGATGAGGGCGGCACGCCGCTGCCGGTGATCTATCCGGCAACCGGCGAGACCATCGCCACCCTGCATTCGGCGACGCCGAACGTGCTGGAGCTGGCGATCGAGGCGGCCCGCTCCGCGCAGCCGGCCTGGGCGCGGCTGAAGCCCGTCGAGCGCGGCCGCATCCTGCGCCGCGCCGCCGATATTCTGCGCGCGCGCAACGCCGACCTGGCGCGCATCGAGACGCTCGACACCGGAAAGGCGATCCAGGAGACATTGGTGGCGGACGCCCCTTCCGCCGCCGACTGCCTGGAATATTTCGCCGGAGCGGTCGCCGCCTTCAACGGCGAGATGATCGATCTCGGCGGACCATTCGCCTACACGCGCCGCGAGCCGCTCGGCGTCTGCGTCGGCATCGGCGCCTGGAACTACCCGATCCAGATCGCCGGCTGGAAGTCGGCGCCGGCGCTGGCTATGGGCAATGCCATGGTGTTCAAGCCTTCGGAGAACACGCCGCTTTCGGCCCTGGCGCTGGCCGAGATCTACTCGGAGGCCGGCTTGCCCGATGGGCTGTTCAATGTCGTGCAAGGCTATGGCGATGTCGGCGCCGGCCTCGTCGGCCATGATGTGGTGGCAAAAGTTTCGGTGACCGGCTCGGTGCCGACCGGTCGCAAGGTGCTGTCGCTCGCCGGCTCCAAGATGAAGCATGCGACGATGGAGCTCGGCGGCAAGTCGCCGCTCATCGTCTTCGACGATGCCGACCTCGAGAATGCCATCGGCGGCGCCATGCTCGGCAATTTCTATTCGACCGGGCAAATCTGCTCCAACGGCACGCGCGTCTTCGTGCAGAAAGGCCTGCATGATCGCTTCGTCGAGCGGCTGGTCGAGCGCACCAAGAAGATCCGCATCGGGGATCCGCTCGATCCCGAGACGCAGATGGGCCCACTGGTCAACAAGGCGCAGCAGAGCAAGGTCGTCTCGTACATCGAAGCCGGCCAGCAGGACGGAGCGACACTCGCCTGCGGCGGCAACGTGCCGTCGCTGCAAGGTTTCGAGAGCGGTTTCTTCATCGAGCCGACCGTGTTCACCAATGTCACCGACACCATGCGCATCGCGCGCGAGGAGATTTTCGGACCGGTGATGAGCGTCTTGAAGTTCGACAGCGAGGACGAGGTGATCGAGCGCGCCAACGACACCGAGTTCGGGCTGGCGGCCGGCGTGTTCACGCGCGACCTGCCGCGTGCGCATCGGGTGATCGCCGAGCTGCAGGCCGGCACCTGCTGGATCAACGCCTACAATCTGACCCCGGTCGAAATGCCCTTCGGCGGCGTCAAGCAGTCCGGCATCGGCCGCGAGAACTCGCTGGCCGCGCTGGCGCATTATTCGCAGCTCAAGGCGGTTTATGTCGAGACGGGTGACGTGGCGGCGCCTTATTGATGTCGCGATCCGTTTCGGCAGATCATCGCGCTGTTCTCCTTGCCGCGGTTTGCCACAACCTTGCCGGAGGCAAAGGAGGCCAAGATGGCGGGTGAAACCAAGGACAACCGAGCCGTCGTGTTGCCGCTACTGCTCGGCTTCAACGGCGGCTATGTCGACACGATGGGTTTCCTGGCGCTCCAGGGGCTGTTTACCGCGCATGTCACCGGCAACTTCGTGACGCTCGGCGCCTCCCTGGCGCTCGGCACGTCAGGCGCCCTGTCGAAGCTGCTTGCGCTGCCGGTCTTTTGCGCTGTTGTCATCCTCAGCCGGCTGTTGTCGAACGCGCTGAGACACCGGGAAGCGCCGGTCTTTCGTTACCTGCTGACGATCAAGCTCGTATTGCTGATCGCAGCCGCCGTTCTGACGGTCCGGCTCGGGCCTTTCCCGGATGGCGACCATTGGGCCGCCATCGTAACGGGAATGATATTGGTTTCGGCCATGGCGGTGCAGAACGCCGCGCATCGCGTCCATCTCGCCAGCCTGCCGCCTTCGACGCTGATGACGGGCACCACGACCCAGATCATGCTTGACCTGGCCGACCTGATCTACGGCTCGTCCGCCGAGGATACTGCCGCGTCACGGTCGCGCCTCGCGCGGATGTCGGGCATGGTGGCCGTCTTCGCTCTCGGATGCGGAACGGCCGCGCTGCTCCATGTGCAGTCGGTGTCTGGTCATTCGCGGCGCCGCCGGTCGTCGCGCTGCTGGCTCTGATCGTCCGGGGGAATGCGACGCCATGACGACGATGTCTGGTCAGGCCGTGCCGGAACCGGCTCACCCCATCTGCGCCGTCCCGTCCAGATACTGCGTCAGCGCATAGACCAGATGGTAGAAGATGCTGGCCGGCACCTCGGTCGCCAGTGAGCGGCCGCGCTCGTCGATGCGATCGATCCACAGACCGAGCGGTGCCGGATCGATGTGCCAGCGGAACAGGCGGCCGACGCGCGCCTCGATCTCGGGCTTGAGGTCCGGCCCGCCCGAGCCGTCCAGCGCGATCGCCGCCTTGATCGCCTCGGCCTGCGGCCAGCCGCGCGAGACGGTATCCAGCGGCAGACCCTGGCGCGAGACCGCGCCGTAGGCGAGGCCGGTTGCGCGGTTGAGCCCGTTGGCAATGGCCGAGGCATAAAGCTTGCGGGCGAAGGCGGGAAGTTCGTTCTGGCCGCTGCGGGCGGCGAAATCGACCAGCAGGGAGGCCCATTCGAAATGATGGCCAGGCTCGGTCCAGCTCCCCTTCTCGCCCGCGGCCGGCTTCCAGCCCTCGTCGAAATACTCGCCGATGGTCCAGCTTTCGGCATCGAAGAAATGGCTGCGGAAGAGGTCGATGATGCGCGCTGCGCGGCGCAGATAGGCGCGCTCGCCCGTCGCCTTGTGCCAGGCGAGGAAGGCCTCGAGCAGATGCATGTGCGGGTTGGAGCGCCGCTCCTCCGCCCCATCCGAGGTTTCCAGGAAACCGGTCATGCGGCTGTCTTCCAAATGCGCGTCGAGGAAGGCGAACGTTTCCTCGCCGAGCCGCAACGCATCTGGATGGCCCGACATGTGGGCGTGCGCCAGCGCCAGGAGAACGCAGGAATGATCGTAGGCGTCCTCGACAGGATCGGCGACCGAGCCATCGATGTTGAGCGTGCGCACCCAGCCGCCGCGCTTCGTTCGGCCCTGACCAGCCATGAAGTCGATGCCGTGGGCGATCAGCCTTTCCGCCGGACCGTCCCAGCCACGCTCCTTGGCCACCGCGAAGGCGTAGACCTGGCGCGCCTGCGTGCGCATTCGCTTGGGTTTCATCAACGGCGCGGCGTCGAAGCCGAGCGCTTCGTGGAAGCCGCCATGGCGCTCATCGACGCCGACCGTCGACCACAGCGGCAGCGTCTCCTCGAACAGCCAGTGGCGCACGCGCCGCCGCCAGGCGCCGCTCTCGATGACACGGTCATGCGCCGGCGTGAATCTCGTCTCCAGCCGGCCGGATTTCTCCAGCTGCTCGACGATCTTCTTGACGTGCTGGCTGTGGCTGACCGGCGCGACGAAGGTTGCGTCAGCCGTCGAAACGATAGCGACATCCTTCATGCCGATCGCCGAAAGCAGGCGGCCATCGCCGCGGATATAGGAGTTTTCGCAATCGATGGCGACGACATCGCCGATGATGACGTTGCCGTGCTTGTCGGACGGGCCGACATCGAGCAGCGACTGCCACGAGCCGAGATCGTTCCAGCGGAAGCCGGCCGGGACCATGGCAATGTCCTTGGCGCGCTCCATGATGGCGTAGTCGATCGAGGTCGACGGGATGGCCGAGTAGAGTTCCAGCGCCATGTAAAGGCCCGAGAGATCGCTGGTTGCCGCCTTGTAGGCAGCTTCGGTCGCCTGCCAGATTTTCGGCTCATAGGCCGCTAAGGCGTCGCGCATGGCGCCGGCGCGGAACAGGAAGATGCCGGTGTTCCAGTAGAAATTGCCGGCGTCGAGATAGGCCTGCGCGGTGGCGAGATCCGGCTTCTCGACAAAGCGCGAGACGTCGAACACGCCCGCCCTGTCCGCCCCAACCTCGATATAGCCGTAGCCGGTCTCGGGCTGGGTTGGCTTCAGGCCGAACACCACGAGCCGCCCGGCATTTGCCGCGACCGCGCCCGCCTCGATGCTTTGCCAGAACTGAGCGGTCGTCGAGATCTCATGGTCGGACGGCACCACCAGCACCAGCTCGTCGCCATATTCGGAGAGCGTGCGCAGGCTTGCCAGCGCGACGGCGGCGGCCGTGTTGCGGCCCGTCGGCTCGAACAACGGTCCGCCGCCCTTGAGATCAACGCCGGCAAGGTCGGCATGGACGCGCTCGGCGTGACGTTCCGCGGCGATCAGGAAGATCGGCGTCTCGCCGTCCGGCCGCGCCGCCAGCCGGCGCAAGGTCCTGGCCAGCATCGAGCCATCGCCGGAAAAATCGTGGAACTGCTTGGGGTTGTCCTCGCGCGACAGCGGCCATAGCCGCGACCCGACGCCGCCACTCATGACGAAACTGACGATGCGCTGAGGCAAGATTCGGGACTCCAGGCGGCCGGAGAACTCGTTTTAGCGGCGTCATGGTTGGTCACACAAGGCTGGAACTCGCCTTTCACGAACTGCCTCAACCCGCTGCCGTCCCGACCGGCGCGACGAAAGCCGACGAAATGCGACAGAAGTGCTGCCATTGCCGCTTGCAGTATCGAAAAGCGGCGGCTATAAGCCCGCCGTCTGGTCACGGAGTGTAGCGCAGTCTGGTAGCGCACCTCGTTCGGGACGAGGGGGTCGCAGGTTCAAATCCTGCCACTCCGACCAGAAGAAACAAGCACTTGGATGCTTGCAATCCCGCGCGCCTCGTTGACTTTTTTCGTGGAACAGTGAGCCGATTGGCTTGTGCCGCCTATTGTGCTCGACAGCCGGCCCTTACTTTGACCTAATGGCGTACTGTCCTGGGTTCGTGGAGCGCGGAACCCGCAGAGCGGCTGAGAGAATGACATTCAAGCCTACAGCCATTTTGATCGCGACGCTGCTTCTGGCAGCAGGCTGCTCATCGACCACCGCGTCGATCAGCCCGGCGAAATACGACAAGATGAACTGCGCCGAGCTCAACAATGCGGTGGGCGACACCGCCACGGATATTTCGCGTACCGCAATCGCCCGCGGCAAGGTCGCCAATACCAGCGTGCCGAACTGGCTGCTCGGCGGCGAACGTGTGAAGGCAGTGGTTGCCAATCGCGAAACCGTCCGGATCGAACGGCTGCAGCAACAGCAGCAGGTGATCGTCACGGCCAGAAAGCAAAGGTGCCCCTCCGCGCAGTGAGCCGGCGCCCGGTCGGGCTCGCCCCGCCTCAAGCGCTGATGCGGAACCGTGTTGAATCGATCGCCGCGTTCATCAGCGTCTGCGTGTAGGCCTCGCGCGGGTTGTCGAAGATTTCCTGCGTCGGTCCTTCCTCGACGATCTTTCCCTGCTTCATCACGATGATGTAGTCGGCCATGGCGCGCACCACAGCGAGGTCGTGGCTGATGAAGAGGTAGGACAGCTCGTGGTCGGCTTGCAGCTTGCGCAGCAATTCCACGATCTGCTTCTGCACCGAGCGGTCGAGCGCCGAGGTCGGCTCGTCCAGCACCACCACTTTCGGCTTCAAGATCATGGCGCGGGCAATGGCGATGCGCTGGCGCTGGCCACCGGAGAATTCGTGCGGATAGCGGTTGCGGGCGTTGGGATCGAGGCCGACCTCGCGCAACGCCTCGACGGCGCGCTGGTCGCGCTGCTTGCCGGTCAGCGAAGGCTCATGCACCAGAAGGCCCTCGGTGATCACCTGGCCGACGGTCATGCGCGGCGACAACGAACCGAACGGGTCCTGGAAGACGAGCTGCAATTCGCGCCTGAGCGGCCGCATCGCCTGGCGACCGGCTCCTGAGATGTCGCGGTCGCCGAAGCGGATGACGCCGTCGCTGGGCAAGAGCCTGAGCAGCGCGCGGCCGAGCGTCGACTTGCCCGAACCGGATTCGCCGACGATGCCGATCGTCTGGTTGCGCTTCAGCCTGACCGAGATCTTGTCCACCGCGCGCAGCATCAGCGGCTCGCCGCCGAGGAAGCCGCCGCCGATCTTGAAGACGACTTCGACATTTCGGCCTTCGAGCAGCACCGGCGAATTGGCCGGCGGCGCCGCCTTGCTGCCGGTCGGCTCGGCCGCGAGCAGCATTTTGGTGTAGGCATGCTGCGGATTGGCGAAGAGCGCTTCCGCCGCGCCCTCCTCCACCACTTCGCCCTGGCGCATGACATAGACCCGGTCGGCGAAACGGCGCACGATGCCGAGGTCGTGGGTGATGAAGACGATCGCCATGCCGAGCTTGCGCTGCAGTTCGGCCAGCAGCATCAGGATCTGCGCTTGGATGGTGACGTCGAGCGCTGTCGTCGGCTCATCTGCGATCAGGATGTCGGGATCGTTGGCGAGAGCCATGGCGATCATGACGCGCTGACGCTGGCCGCCCGACATTTCGTGCGGGTAGGATTTCATGCGCCGCTCGGGATCGGGGATGTGCACCAGCCTGAGCAGCTTCAGCGCTTCTTCGCGCGCCGCCGGCCCGGAGAGCCCGCGGTGCCGGCGGATCGGCTCGATCAGCTGGTTGCCGATGGTGTAGAGCGGGTCGAGCGAGGTCATCGGCTCCTGGAAGATCATGCTGATCTTGCGGCCGCGCACCTTGTTGAGCTCGCTCTTCGACAGGGTCAGAAGGTTCTGGCCACGGTAGTCGACATGGCCGGTCGCCTCGCCATTGGAGGACAAGAGGTTCATCGCCGCCATCATCGTCTGGCTCTTGCCGGAGCCGGATTCGCCGACGACGGCGACGGTCTCGCCCGCCTTCACGTTGATACTAATGCCTTTGACCGCCTCCACCGTGCCGTCGAGGGTCTGGAAGCGGACGCGCAGGTCCTTGACGCTGAGGATCGTTTCGGTGGCCATGTCAGCGGTCCTTCGGATCAAGCGCGTCGCGCAGGCCGTCGCCGACGAAGTTCAGGGCAAACAGCGTCGAGACGAGGAAGAAAGCCGGGAACAACAGCAGCCAGTTGGCGTAGCCGATGTTCTTGGCGCCGACCGAGATCAGCACGCCCCAGCTGGTCATCGGCTCCTGCACGCCGAGGCCAAGGAAGGAAAGAAAACTTTCCAGGATGATGACCTGCGGCACAAGCAGCGTCATGTAGATGACGACCGGGCCAAGCAGGTTGGGGATGACATGGCGCAGCAGGATGCCGCGCTGACCGACGCCCATCGCTTCCGCCGCCTGGACATATTCCTGCCTTCGGATCGACAGCGCCTGGCCGCGCACGATGCGCGCCATGTCTAGCCACAGCACAGCCCCCACCGCCAGGAACATCAGCACGAAGTTGCGGCCGAAGAACACCACCAGCATGATGACGAAGAAGATGAAGGGCAGCGAATAGAGCACGTCGACGATGCGCATCATCACCTCGTCGACCCGGCCGCCGGCAAACCCGGCGGTCGCGCCGTAGATGACGCCGATGACACCGGCGACGACGCCGGCGAGCAGGCCGATGGCGAGCGAAATGCGCCCGGCCATCAGTGTTCGCGAAAGCAGGTCGCGGCCGGTGTTGTCAGTGCCGAAGTAGAAATATTGCTGCTTGATGGCCGAGCTCATCGTCACTTCGAGCCCATCGGCCGACTTGTTCTCGATCCTGGTGTCGTCGAAGGCGTCGGAACGGTCGAGATAGCGGATGTTGCGGTCGTCGATCGGCTTGGTCGAGGTGACGGTGACGATGACGCGGTTGCCGTCCTGGTGCCATTCCTTGATGTTGGCGCGCATGCGCTTGATGGCATCGGTGAGCGCACCCTGGATCATGTCGGGCTTCGGATAGGCCGACAGGCTCGGCGGCATGCGCACATAGTCGCCGTAGATGGTGGTGTATTCGTGCGGCACGACCATTGGGCCGAACACGCTGATGACGGTGATGAAAGCCAGGTAGTAGAGGCTGAACATCGCGGCGCGGTTGCGCTTCAGCCGCGCCCAGGCATTGCCCCAGAGCGAACGGCCGACGATCGGCTCGGGCACGGCGACGGCGAGATCAGTCATAGCGCACCCTCGGATCAACCACCGCGTAGAGAAGATCGACGATCAGGTTGAAGACGATGGTGAAGAGCGCGATCACCACCACGGTTCCCATGACCAGCGTGTAGTCGCGGTTGAGCGCGGCATCGACGAAATAGCGGCCGACGCCGGGAATGGAAAAGATCGTCTCGACAATGATCGAGCCGGTGAGCAGGGCCGCGGCTGCCGGGCCGGTGAAGGAGACGATCGGCAGCACGGCGCCGCGCAGCGCGTGCTTGACCACCACCGACCAGTCGGAGAGACCGAGAGCGCGGGCGGTGCGGATGTGGTGGGAGCGCAGGCTCTCGATCATCGAGCCGCGCATCAGGCGGGCGACGATGGCGATCTGCGGCAAGGCCAACGTCAGCACCGGGCCGACCTTGTTGATCAAGGCGCCGTCGCCCCAGCCGCCGATCGGCAGGAGCTTCCAGGACAGCCCGAAGACAAGCTGGATCACCGGCGCGATGACGAAGGTCGGGATGGTGCTGCCGGCAGTGGCGAGCGCAATCACCGAATAGTCGGCGATTTTGTTCTGGTTGAGCGCCGCGATCGTACCCAGGATCGAGCCCACAATCAGCGCCAGCACCAATGCCGACGTGCCGAGCTGAACGGAGATCGGCAGACCCTTGGCGAAGAGTTCGGTGACGGTGAAATCCGGCAGGTTGTAGCTCGGGCCGAAACTGCCACGCAAAAGATTGCCGAGATAGTGGAGATATTGCAGCCAGAGCGGATCGTTGAGGCCGAACTGGGCTTCGAGATTGGCCCTGATCTCGGGGCTCAGGCCCCTCTCCTGGTTGAACGGGCCGCCAGGGGCGACGCGGATCAGGAAGAACGCCACCGTCACGATGACTAACAGCGTCGGGATGGCGGTCAACAACCGCCGGAAGACATAACGCAGCATCGGCGCCCCGCTTGAGCCAGGGCGACGGCTCTCCAGACGAGATCGTGGCGCGCTGGCATCTCTGATCTTCGCACCGGGGCAGTCGAAAATCCAATCCGACTTTCGGCCCGGCACGACGACAGACCGTGTCGCCGCCCTCAAAAAGAGAGCGGCGGCACGGCCAAGGTTACTTGTCAGTCCTTGGAGATGAAGCGGGACGGATGAATGTCCATCACATTGTCATCGAAGCCATGCAGCTTCGAGGAAACGATGTCGTGATAGCTGTAGTAGAGCAGCGGGATCTGGCCGACGTCGTCGACGAGGATGCGCTCGGCCTCAGCGAGGTCCTTCATGCGCTCTTCCGGCTTGCCGCCGGCGGCTGCCGCCTTGTCCATCGCGGCTTCGTAGGCCGAGCTGTTGTAGTTCGAGTAGTTGTTGCCGCTCGCCTTGCGTGAGATGCCGAGGAAGGTCTCAGGATCCTTGTAGTCGGCGATCCAGGCGGCGCGAGCGACGTCGTAATTGCCCTTCTGCTCGAGGAAGCCGTAGTGGGTCTTGGTGTCGGTGTTGAGCAGCGTGACCTCGACGCCGAGCGGCTTCAGCTGTTCCTGGATAGCAACCGCCGTATTCTTATGGTTTTCCGAGGTGTTGTAACGGATTTCCATCTTCAGCGGATGCTCGGGCGTGTAGCCGAGCTTCTCCAGGATCTTCTTGGCCGCGTCCTCGCGGTCGATCTGCGGCATGTCGGCGTATTTGGCCAGCGACGGCGTGTAGCCCTCGATGCCCGGAGGCACCATTGAATATCCAGGCAGCATCGAGTTCTGCCAGACCTTCTCGGCCAGGAAGTCGCGATCGATCGCCATCGAGATGGCGTTGCGCAGCTCGACATTGTCCCACGGCGCCTTGTCGGTCTTGACCGCATAATAATAGGTGCCGAGATATGGCCCGACACGGACCTGGTCACCAAATTTGGCTTTGAGATCGGCGAGCTGCTCGGTCGGCAGGTCACCATAGCTGTCGAGCTCGCCAGCCTCGAAGCGCTTCATCGCCGACGAGCGATCCTCGGTCGGGATGTAGTTCACCACGTCGAGCTTGACGCTCGCTGCGTCCCAGAATTTCGGATTCTTGACCATCTTGAGATGGTCGTTGGGCACCCATTCGGCCAGCGTATAGGCGCCGTTGGAAACCAGCTTGCCGGGCTTGATCCAATCGGCGCCGAGCTTGTCAATGGAAGCCTTGTTGACCGGATAGGTCGCCTGATGGGTCAGCATCTCCAGGAAATAAGGCGTCGGCGCCTTCAGCGTGACTTCAAGCGTGTTGGCGTCGATCGCCTTCACGCCCATATCCTCGGCCTTGCCTTTCTTGGTGTTGAAGTCCTCGGCGCCCTTCACCGGATAGAGCATCGAGGCGTATTCCGCGGCGGTGGCCGGATCTTCCAGCCGATGGAACGAATAGACGAAGTCGTCCGCCGTCACCGGGGTGCCGTCCGACCAGAGGCCGTCCTTGCGCAGCTTGAAGGTGTAGACGGTGCCGTCGTCGGACACTGTCCAGCTTTCGGCGGCGCCCGGAATGAGGTTCGTCTTCTGGTCGTGCATGACGAGGCCCTGGAACAGGTCGCGTATGATATCGGCTTCGTAGGTCGTCGACGTCTTGTGTGGATCGACCGTCTCCGCCTCCGCGGCGCTGCCGCGGTTGTAGACGGTTTCGGCGAAAGCATGGGTGTAAAAGGAGCCCGTGGCCAGAGCCAAGGTGGTGGCGAACGCCGTCGCCTTCAGCATGTTTTTCAGCATGAAGTTCTCCCTGTCGGCGCAGCCCCTCAGCCGCGCCTTAAGTGTTGACGCCCCGGACCCGTTGAAACGGCCCCTTTCAGGCGTGCCGCCGGTCCCTTCCGGCTGCTGGTGGCTGGAGACTAGACAGAGCGGAATCTTATTTCAACCATTGCCTGCTTGACGCAAAGTGAACGTCATCACGCTAAAACAGCGAAAACTAACGTTATAAACCTACCTTCAACTTGGCACACCCGCCGGTTGTTCGACGCGTTTTCTGTTTTTGCAGGCGGGGTTTGGCATTCTCCGCAACATGCTGAAAAACCGAAAATTCCTTGCTTCGTGCTGTCGTTTCCGGGCGGATGCCACGGGCACATCGGCAGTCGAATTCGCCATGCTTGCGCCGGTCTTCATCCTGCTTTTGCTCGGCATGGTTGCATACGGAATCTATTTCGGCGCCAGCCATTCTGTGCAGCAGATCGCCGCCGATGCGGCGCGAACGGCGATCGCCGGCCTCAACCAGACCGAGCGGCAGGCACTGGTCACTGATTTCATCGCGCATGACGTCTCCGGCTACCCCTTCGTCGATCCTAACAAGCTGACCGTCAATGCAAAGGACAGTGTCGCCGATGGCAGCCAGTTCGTCGTCTCCGTCACCTATGATGCGCGCAACCTGCCGATCTGGAACCTGTTCAGGACGCTGCCGCTGCCGGGTACGACGATACAGCGCCAGTCGACGATTCGTGTCGGAGGCATATGATGTCCATCAAGGGGGGATTGATGGCGGCGACGAGGAGGCTCGTCGCCGACCGTAGCGCGAATTTCGCCGTGATGACGGCGCTGTGCACGCCAGTCGCGCTGGCGCTGACCGCCTTCGCGATCGACGAAGGTTCCCTTTACAACGAGCGCCGTGCCGCGCAGTCGATCGTCGATCTCGCCGCCATCACCGCGGCCTCGAACATCCCCAATGCCCAGCAGGCGGTGCTGACGACGCTCGCCGACAACGGCATCACCTCGGTCGCGGTGCAGCAACAAGGCACCAACGTGGCGCCAACCGCCACCAAGGCGGTCGTCCAGATCGTGCCGGGGCGCTACACCGGCGTCAGCACCATTGCCGCCGGCAACCGGTTCGAGGCGGGCAAGCTGCCCTACAATGCCGTGCAGGTGTCGCTGAAGAAGCAAGGCACGCTCTATTTCGCCGGCTCGATCATGGCGCCGCCCACACTCGGCACGACGGCCATCGCCAGCGCGCAGCCGCAGGCAGCTTTCTCGGTCGGCTCGCGACTCGCCAGTCTCAATGGCGGCATTCTCAACGCGCTTATCGGCAGCCTTCTCGGCGGCAACATCTCGCTCAGCGTGATGGACTACAATTCGCTGATCTCGGCCGATGTCGACGTGCTCTCCTTCGTCGACCAACTTGCCGTGCAGCTCAGGCTGACCGGCGTTTCCTATTCGGACGTGCTCGCCTCGAAGGCGACGGTCGGCCAGATCGCCACCGCCATGGCCAACGTGCCGGGGCTGGACCGTACGGCCAAGATCGCATTGCAGACCATGGCTTCCAGCGCCACCAATACTGTCAAGATTCCGCTCAGCACTCTCGTCGACCTTGGCTCGGTGGGCGGCCTGGGCCTTGGACAGAAACCCGCCGGGCTGTCGGTCGAGGCCAGCGCGCTCAGCATGTTGACGGCGGCGGCGGCTTTGGCCAACGGCACGAACCAGGTCGCGGTCAATCTCGGCGCTACCATACCGGGGCTGGCATCGACGACGCTTGCCATCGCCATCGGCGAGCCCATGCAGAACTCGCCCTGGCTCGCGGTGGGGGAATCAGGCACCGTGGTGCGCACGGCGCAGACACGCATCAAGCTCAACGCCAGCGTCACCGTCGGCAATTCCAATCTCGGCGGCGGCATCAATCTGCTTGCCGTCAACCTGCCGCTCAATGTCGAGGTCGCCTATGCCGAGGCCAAGCTGACCGATATCACCTGTCCGACCGGCCCCTCCAGCATCAAGGTCTCGATCGCCACGCAACCAGGAGTCGTCGAGGCTCATCTGGCCGACAGCAACGCCAGTGGTTTCGCGGACTTCACCAAGCCGCAATCCTTCTCCGACGCCGAGATCGCGGATGTCAGCCTCAAGCTGTTGCTGATCAACCTCAACCTGCTGCAGATCAAAGGATCGTCGGCCTTTTCAATCACCAACATGGCGCCGACCACGCTGACCTATAGTGCCACCGACATCGCCAACAAGGCGATCAAGACGGTGTCGACAAGGAACCTGACGCAGTCGCTGACGACATCGTTGATCAACAAACTGTCGTTGTCGGTCAACGCGCTGGGGCTCGGCCTCGATGTGACCGCCCTGCTCGGCGCGGTCAAGCCGGCGGTGACAACGCTGCTCAACGGCGTGACCGCGCCGGTCGACAGCCTGGTCTACAACGTGCTTGGGACACTGGGCGTGCATGTCGGCGAGGCCGATGTGCGCGTGACCGGCGCGACATGCGGCCGCTCGGTCCTCGTCCAGTAGGCCGCTATCAGCCAATCCTTCCGACAAAACTGCCCAAGGGCGGCAACGCCAGCGC
>NZ_RZRY01000720.1:0-3037 GCF_003998035.1 Mesorhizobium sp. M2A.F.Ca.ET.039.01.1.1
CGTATGAGAAGTTCGTGAAGGAGATCGGCGCCTTTACGGAGGAAGAGTTCGAGCCAGAAATTCGCCGCTGTGCGCTCCTATGCGGAGACTTTCTTAGAAACCCGTAGTGTTCTAGCCACTCGTTGGTTTGATTTTCCAGTCGCCTCAACAACCCGAAAGGCGACGAAATGGAACCGACTGATACCGCCCGGGCGTTCAATGCCCGGCTAAGCTTCTGGGCAGCATCCGGTCTTAGCGGCGTTGCGCTCTATGAAGCTCTCGCGACCGACGAAACCCTACCCGCTTTTTTCTCTCCTGCCGACTTAGCGTCGATCCAAGGCGTCGAGCTTGGCGCAGTCAAGAAAGCTCGCCACCGCGGGACGGGTCCTGAGTTTGTTCGACTGACCGGCAAAACCGTCAAATATCCCCGTGCCGATTATTGCCGGCATCTCGCTGCTCGGTTCGTTCGGAGGGCCGCCGCCTGATGGAACGGATCGACCTCTCACCCTCAGAAACGCGCTGGGAGCCCGACGCCAAGGCCTGGCAGTCGATGTGTTCGAACCCCGGCAAGTACGCTCCGCTGATCGAGCGCGTTGTCGGCTTCATGCTGTTCATTGGCTGCCGCGACGACGAGGACGCAGCAGATAGACTGTGCTTGGGGTTCGATGACTTCGCCAGTCAGACCCCGTTCTTGGCAGGTCTCTCACCGGATGAGGTGTATTTCGTCCAGGTCGGCGCCTCGAGGGTGATCTTCCAGGAAGACCCCGGCCCAATGATCCTTCGGGATGCAACGGCTTGGATGCGCGACGGAGGCCCAGAATGACCGGCCTCGATCACGAACACTCGGAGGTCATTTCGCTGGGCGCTCGACGCCTGGTCGAAGTGCCTGCGGAGCAGCGCGGACATGCGGCGGTGCCGTGGCTCAAGTCGCAGTTCCCGATGACGACGGCCGAGGCGATCGAAGCCATCCGGCTGGCCAATCTTGTGCGAAGCGGAGGTGTCGACGATGGCACATCCTGAAAAGCGAACGCCCGCCGAGGACCAATCGACGGGCGTTGCGGGGGACTTCTCAAGCAGCTCAAGTGTTCAGGAAAATAGCGGTAATCCTGCTCATTTTCAAGGAAAACTGAACAGTGCCGATTTGCTGTCCAACAGCCTCGCCGATCTCGCCGAGCAAGTGCGCCAAGCTGCGGCAGAATCGGACACGGCGGAGCGCACAAGCGTTTCCAGGGCGCTCGACGCCGGCCAGATGCTTGTCACGGCAAAGGTTGCCTGCGAGCATGGTCAGTGGTTGCCGTTCCTCAGTCGCGCCAACATCCATGAACGCCGCGCGCGCCGGCTGATGCAGCTTGCCCGGTCCGGGCTCAATTCGGACATCGTGTCCGATTTGGGAGGCATCGGCGCCGCGCTGGCCTTCACGTCGAAATGGCAACTGCCGAGCTTCGAACAGTCGCTTTTCATCTACGATCCTGAAGACGGCGAGACCTCTGTCGGTCGCGGCGTCGGCTATGTGTGGGAGGACCACCAGCACCGCGGCTACTATCACATAGGCATGATCGTCACCGGCGATGACGGTGAGGAGGAATGCATCGCCTCGAGGCGGCCAATGCTGCCCTTTGTGGAGGTCGACGGCGATAGGCCGATCAACATCCTTGTTCACTTCCTCACCCGTCGGTTCACGCTGCCGATCGCCGACTGGCGCTTCGGCTCCGTCGACCGCCAGATCCCGATGGTCGTCCTGGCGCCGTTCGTCAACGGGAACACCTTCAGGGAGGGCGCGACGGCATGAGCGAGCTCCCATGGATGCCCGTCTACATAGGCACTGAAACGGCTTTGACAGGGCATCTGAGCCCCGAAGAGTTTGGCTGCTACGAGCGCCTGCGCAGGCATTGGTGGCAGCATGGATCGCTGCCTGAAGATGCCACTCGCCTCATGCGCATTACCGGCGTCGATCCCGACAAGTGGGAAGACGTTGCGAAGGCCATCGGCCCACTCATGTCTGACAGCATCCGCAGGCTCGATGATGAACGTTCTGGCGCGGCCGCCAAGCGTGAAAAGAAGGTCGCGGCCGGGCGGAAAGGTGCCGAGGCCAAGTGGCGACCGCATGGCAGAACCATTTCGGATGCCAATGGCACAACCATGGCAGACGCATCCGACGAGATGGCAAACGCATCGTTTTGCCAATGGCCATCACCATCAGCATCACCATCAGAAAGTTCTCTCCGGGAAGAAAAGGAAGAAGGGTTAGAGCCTGCGCGCGAGAGACAGCCCAACGTCTTGTTGATGTCGATGGACGAGGTGAAGGAACATCTGCGGGAGACGGGCGCACTCGCCGACGATGAGTTCGGAGGCCTGTGATGACCCGGGGGACCACCACGACCGATCCCGTGTCCAAGGCGGAACCCGCCCGGGCACTTCGTTGGCATCGGGAAGAAATTCAAACTAAAAAGTTGGCGGGGGGAGGTCTCAACGCCAAGCGCAAACCCTTGCTGGACCGCGTGGCTCCAAATTTCGCGCTCTGGCGAATTAAAGTTCCGGGAGGCCTGATTTGAGACGCGGAAGGAGACCGCTTCCCGGCCGCCTGCATCTCGTCACGGCCACCTATCGCGCGGACCGGCACGGCATCGCAGCGTCATCCGGCCATCTGCCGGCATACGAGCCGCTGCCCAAGCCGAAATGGATGCACGGCAAGGCTGCTCTGGCCTGGCAGAGGTACATCGAGCCGTCATGCTGGCTGGATCAGTTCAGGGGGCCGCGGCGATCGCGTTCTGCCTGCTCTGGGCTGAGTTTCAGTTATCGCCTCGCCAGTTCGGCGCCGCGAAGCATAGCCAGATGCGCGCCTACATGGCCGACCTCGGCTTGCTCGGCAATCGTCGAGGGGCGCCCGAATGACGGGGGGACTTGCAAAGACTATAGGTCTGCGGCGCCTCGATCGCTCAGCACCAGGCTTGCGCAAAAGCGTAAGAAATTACGTTTTGAGGGACCAACTTTTCATTTTTCAGGGCATTTTGCGCAGGTCAATTGCCCAGCGGTCGGCAGCTTTTGGCGGACTGAGCAG
>NZ_RZRY01000721.1:0-3028 GCF_003998035.1 Mesorhizobium sp. M2A.F.Ca.ET.039.01.1.1
CACTAATATGGTATTAGTAAGTGCGAGAGCCCATGTCATGACGCGGTTGCCAGGGGGTATTGCGTTCGGGTGGGTTATCTTGGCTGGCAATGCCAACGCCCATGATTGGTACGCAGGCAAGACGGACCCTGTTCTTCATTTTAGGTGCTGTGGCAATCGAGATTGCCATCCAATCGAGTCCAGCGACGTGAGACCTACTAAGGATGGCTACTACGCCAAGCAGCCTGAACCATCCTCTCGGAATGATCCGCCGACGGGAGAGTGGTTTATCGCGAGGGACCGCGTCCAGGCCGCGCCGGATGAGCGGTATCTTATCTGTGAGTCTTTGTTTCCGACATTTCGCGTCGGCAGATACAAGATGAGATGGACGTGCTTCTTCGCGCCGCTTGGCACAGGCTCAATCACGAGCGCCGAACGTCGGCCATGAGGTAGGTTCATCGACCTAAGGATCCGAAGCAAATGGGAAGGTATGCCGCAAGTCCTGCGATTTGGTAGGGCAACGACCGCCGTCGAGCGCATCAACCACCAGCACGCCTATTCAGACGACGGCGCCTGCACCAATCAGGCCGAAAGCTTTTTCTCGCGCCCTCGCCGCACCCAGATCGGAACCCACCACCAAATCAGTGGTCGCTATCTTCGCGCCTATGCGTCGGAGATGGATCCTGCGCGATGCGACGGCGGTAGCCGAGGCTGGCGCATTCGTCGTCGTACTTGAGAAGATACCGGAGGCTCTGGCTCGGCTGATTACAGAGCAAATGGCGATCCCAACCATCGGCATCGGTGCATCGCCGGCCTGCGACGGGCAGATCCTTTGTTGTCGACGACATGCTGGGTCTGATTAGCGCTTTTCGTCCAAGATTCGTCAAACGCTACGCAGAACTTGGAAGCGACGCCGAGGCAGCGATCGCGGCATACGCAAAGGATGTGCGCGAGCGCAGCTTTCCGACCGCCGATCACGTCTTCGGCCATGAGACGGGCACAGTCACTCAAGGAGCAGCCGAATGAGCACCGCAATCGTCCGGATCGTCTCCGAACTGCGCAGCATCATTGCCGCCTGGCGCCGCGAGGGCTTGAGAATTGCCGTTGTGCCAACCATGGGATCCCTGCATGAGGGTCACCTCAACCTTGTGCAGACAGCCTTACCAAGGCTGATAGGGTGATCGTGACGCTGTTCGTCAATCCGAGGCAATTCAACAATTCCGCTGATCTGGCTGCCTATCCGCGCACGGAACACGATGACGCCGCGAAACTCGCATCTGTCGGCGCCCATATTCCTTATGCTCCCAATGCCGCCGACATTTATCCGCCAGGCTTCGCGACCACAGTTTCGGTCGGCGGTGTGAGCGAGGGGCTTTGCGGCACGTTTCGGCCCGGCCACTTCGATGGCGTGGCGACGGTGGTCACGAAGCTGCTTCTGCAAACTGGGGCCGACCTGGCGTTTTTCGGCCAGAAGGATTTTCAGCAGCTGCATGTCGTTCGCCAGCTTGTCCGTGACCTCGATATCCCAATCGAGATCATCGCTGGCCCGACGGTGCGCGAAGCCGATGGCCTGGCGATGTCGTCGCGCAACGCGCGGCTCACTTTGGCTGATCGCAACAGGGCGCCTCGGTTGGCTGAAGTCCTGGTCCAAACCGCCAGGCAGCTGAGTTCAGGAGAATCTGTACCTCGCACGCTGAGTGTCGGGCGCTAGGCGATCCTCGCCGCCGGTTTCTCACAGGTCGATTACCTCGAATTGCGCGCGGATAGTGATCTTGCCCCAATGCTCACGTTAGATCGACCCCCGCGGGTCACTTCAAATTCCCCCGGTTGGGGTCAGTCAAATTCCCCCACCTGCAAGGCAGGACAGGAAGTGGATTTGTTAGTTTGACTTTGTTTCCCGAGCAAGGGCTTCAGCGGCCTCTTTGAGGCGATAGCTGCGGCCATCGAACTCAAGCAGATGGCAATGATGCATCAGCCGGTCGAGTATCGTCGTGCTCATGGTGGTGTCTCGCAGGTACGTGCCCCAGTCCTGCACCACCCGATTGGAGGTGACGATGACGCTGCGGCGTAGTTTGTAGCGCTGATGAATCAGGGTCTGCAGCCATGCGCCGGCGTCGTCGGGGATGGCGCGTGCCAGGAACAGATCGTCCAGCACGAGGAGATCGCAGTCGATGATTGTTCGCATCCGGGCCTCGCGTTGTGCGGGGGCGTTCAGAGCGTGGCGGTGGAAGAAGTCGTCGGTCTCGAGATACTGGACCTTGTGGCTGTGCAGGATCGCCTGATAGGCAATCGCCTTGGCGATGTGGGATTTCCCGGTGCCTGGTTTGCCGACGAGCAGCGCGTTCTCGCCGGCGGCAATGAACCCCAGTGTTTGGAGCTGGAAGCAGGTTTGGCGCGGCAATTTGGGATTGAAGGACCAGTCGAACTCGGCGAGCGTCAGTTTTTCATCGAGCCCGGATTGCTGATATCGCCGCTCGATAAGGCGAGACTGGCGACGGTCCAGTTCGTCCTGCAGGATCAAGGAGAAGGTCTCCAGGAAGGGTGGTTTGCGCCCTGCGCCTGCAACACGCGCGTCTGCAGCGTGTCGCGCACGCCCGACAGGCGTAGCTGTCGCAGGCAGCGTTCAATTTCGGGTATGGTCATCATGAGGTTGGGTCTCCAGTTTGAGGTGAGAAGGCGCAGCGGCAGCGCTCGTGGTGCCGAAGCTGGTCGGGGTTGCGCAGGCGCCACGAGCGTGGATCGTAGGGACACGGTCGTCGTGAGCGTCGGCCTGGGCGCCATTGTTGCCGGCCTCGTGTCGCGCAGCGCGGCTGAAGAGGTCGCCATATTCCGCGGGGGCGCGGATCAGTGGATGATCCTGGGTGAGCTGCGAGGCCGGCTGTGGAGCTTCTTCAACCTGTTCCAGCGCGTGCTCAAACAGCCGCTCGACAGTCGCGCGTACGTGCCTGTAACGGTAGATGCCGTTGCTGATGGCATGAGCACAGGCTTGCTCGACCAGCCGTGTCGGATATTTCCGGCTCAGTCCCACAATGCCCCACATTGCGCGCTG
>NZ_RZRY01000722.1:0-3007 GCF_003998035.1 Mesorhizobium sp. M2A.F.Ca.ET.039.01.1.1
CCCCCTGCTCCAACCCGGCGCGCGCATCCTTGCCCTGACATCGGACGCAGACGCTCCCGTGGCCATCGCCGGACTGCTCGACGAATTCGGCTTCGGCCCGTCGCGGCTGACGGTCCTCGAAGCGCTCGGTGGTCCCGACGAAACGCGACGCGCCTCCCGCGCCGATGCCTTCGATCTCAAAAACATCAACCCGCTCAACGTGCTGGCGCTTGAAATTGAATCGACGCCGGATGCGCGCATCCTGCCCTTGACCGTCGGCCTCGCCGACCACCTGTTCGAGCATGACGGCCAGATCACCAAGCGTGAGATCCGCGCCATCACGCTGTCGGCGCTGGCGCCCAAGCGCGGCGAGCTGCTGTGGGACATCGGCGCCGGCTCCGGCTCGATCGGCATCGAATGGATGCTGGCCCATCCTTCGCTGCGCGCCATCGCTATCGAGGCCGACGGCGAACGCGCCGCGCGCATCGCCCGCAACGCCACGCATTGCGGCGTGCCCGGCCTTGTCGTGGTCGAAGGCTCAGCGCCCAAGGCGTTCGCCAAGCTCGAAACGCCGGATGCGATCTTCATCGGTGGCGGCGGCAGCGATGCCGGCGTGCTGGAGAAGGCGATCAAGGCGCTCCGTTCCGGCGGCCGGCTTGTCGCCAATGCCGTGACACTGGAGATGGAGGCGCTGCTGCTCGACCAGCACAACAGGCGCGGCGGCGACCTAACCCGCATCGCGCTGTCGCGCGCGGCGCCGGTCGGCTCGATGCAGGCCTGGCGTCCGGCCATGCCGGTCACGCAGTGGAGCTGGATAAAACCATGATGGTCGCGGGCATAGGCAGCCGCAAAGGCGTGAGCGTCGAAGAAGTATTGGCGGCGATCGAGACGGCGCTTGAAGCGCATGGCCTCGCGACATCGGCGCTTTCGGCCCTGGCGACCGCCCCGCTCAAAAAGGATGAGGCGGCGATTTCCGCCGCAGGCCGCGCGCTCAACCTGCCGGTGGTCATTGCCGATGACCGGGTCCTGCGACTGGCCTCGCCCGGCGCCCGCAGCCGTTGCGATCTCTCGCAGAGCCGCGCCGGCACGCCGTCGGTTTCGGAGGCGTCCGCCCTCGCCGTTGCCGGGGCCGGCGCAAGATTGCTCGGGCCTCGCACCGTGCTTGGCCCGGTCACCTGCGCCATCGCCATCAGCGGAGACGCGCCATGACGGTCCATTTCATCGGCGCCGGTCCGGGCGCGGCCGATCTCATCACCCTGCGCGGCGCTCGGCTGCTGGCCAGCTGCCCGGTCTGCCTCCACGCCGGCTCGATCGTCGCGCCGGAACTGCTCGCGCATTGCGCGCCCGGCACGAGACTGGTCGATACCGCGCCGATGTCGCTCGACGAGATCGAGGCCGAATATGTCGCCGCGCACAAGGCCGGCCAGGATGTCGCGCGCCTGCATTCCGGCGACCTTTCCGTGTGGAGCGCGGTGGCCGAACAGATCAGGCGGCTGGAAAAGCACGGCATCCCCTACACGCTGACCCCAGGCGTGCCTTCCTTCGCGGCAGCAGCGGCAGCACTTCGTCGCGAATTGACCATTCCCGAGCTCGCGCAAAGCTTGGTGCTGACGCGCGTTTCCGGCCGCGCCTCGAAGATGCCGCCGGGCGAGACGCTGGCGGGCTTCGGCCGCACCGGCGCCACGCTTGCCATACATCTTGCCATCCACGCCATCGACCGCATCGTCGCCGAGTTGACGCCGCTTTACGGCGCCGAATGCCCGGTCGCGGTCGTCTTCCGTGCCTCCTGGCCGGACGAGCGCATCCTGACCGGCACGCTCGGCACCATCGAAGCGCAATTGGCGCAGAACCCGATGGAGCGCACGGCGATCATCTTCGTCGGCAGCGCGCTCGCCGCGCAGGATTTCGGCGAAAGCTCACTCTACGACGCCCACTACCAGCGGCGTTTTCGCGGACGGGACGGATTGTGAACGGCGGCGCCAACATGAACGGACGGGCAAATGTGGAGCAGGCGCTGGCGCGGCTGAACTTCAAACCGCGTGAGCTGGAACCGGGCCATGTCTGGCTGGCCGGCGCCGGCCCCGGCGATCCCGGCTGCCTGACGCTTGAGGTGCTGGCGGCGCTCGGGCAATGCGACGCGCTCGTCTATGACGCGCTGGTCTCGCCCGACGTCGTGGCGGTCGCCCAGGGCGCCGAACTCTTCTACGCCGGAAAACGCGGCGGCCAGCCTTCGATGAAGCAGGACGACATCAACGCCCTGCTTGTGCGGCTGGCGCGCGATGGCCGCCGCGTCGTGCGGCTCAAGGGCGGCGATCCCTACATTTTCGGCCGTGGCGGCGAAGAGGCCTTGGCGTTGGCGGGCGAGAAAATCCCGTTCCGGGTGCTCTCCGGCCTGACCTCCGGTCTCAGCGCGCTGGCCGCGACCGGCATTCCCGCCACCATGCGCGGCATCAACAAGGCCGTCATCCTGGCGACCGGCCATGCGGCAGGCACCGATGACGATATCGACTGGGCGGCGATCGCCCGCACCGGACAGCCGGTCGTCGTCTATATGGGCATGGCCAATTTGCCGGTGATCGCGGCAAAGCTGCTCGAGGGCGGCCTCGCGCCGACGACCCCCGCCGCGGTGATCGTCGCGGCGACCACACCGCAGGAACGAATCGTCGTAGCCACGCTCTCCACCATCGCGGACGAAGCCGCTGCCGCAGGGCTCGCTTCGCCGGCGCTGATCGTCGTCGGCGGCATCGTCGCCATGCGCGCGGCACTGACGGGCGGCGCATGACGGCGCGCGCGATCATCATCGGCGCGCCGCGCTCCGGCTCGGGCAAGACCAGCGTCACCATCGGCCTGTTGCGCGCGCTCGCCCGGCGCGGCCTGAAAGTGCGCGGCGCGAAATCCGGACCGGACTATATCGATCCCGGCTTCCACACCGCCGCCACCGGCCTCTCCGGCGTCAACCTCGACAGCTGGGCGATGTCGCCTGCCCTGCTCAACGCGCTGGCGGCCCAGGCTGCGGACGACGCCGAAT
>NZ_RZRY01000723.1:0-3004 GCF_003998035.1 Mesorhizobium sp. M2A.F.Ca.ET.039.01.1.1
GGGCAGATCGACGTCCTCGCCGGCGGCCCTCCATGCCAGGGGTTCAGCTTTGCAGGCCGCCGCGTCGAGAACGACCCGCGCAACCGCCTCTTCGAAAAGTACGTCGAAGTGGTCGAAGCCTTGCAGCCCCAGGCGCTAATCATAGAGAACGTGCCTGGCATGCGGGTGGCGCACGCACGTCGCAACGTGGTGGAGCTCCACACGACAGGCGAATCGGCGACCGACAAGAGGTCATTCTATGAGAAGTTGGTTGATAGCCTTTCCGCCATTGGCTATGTGGTCGACGCGATGCTCGTCGATGCTTCTCGCTTCGGCGTGCCTCAAAAGCGTTCGCGCCTGATCGCGATCGGTGTGCGCAAGAACGTATGCAAATGGCTCGACGGCGGAATCCGCCGCGTATTCGAACTCATCGAAGAAGCAAGGGCCGAACAATTGAAGGAACTCGGGCTTCCGGTCGCAGTGAGTGCCGCGGCCGCTCTCTCGGACCTCGAGACATCCAACAGGCCGCAGATCCGATGTGTTGATCCGGAATCCGCGCCTGGATTCGTAGAGGCAGACTATACCGGCCCGCAATCTGACTACCAGCGCCTCATGCATGCGGGCCATATCGGCGCCATGGATAGTATGCGCCTCGCGCGACATAGAGACGATGTGCGCGACCGTTTCGCGCGCATCCTGCTGGAATGTCGCAGGGGGGTACGCATGAACGACGAAAGTCGTCGAACCTTTGGCATCAAGAAGCACCGCATCTATCCCTTGGATAGAAAAGAACCCGCGCCAACGATAACGACGCTGCCAGACGACATCCTGCACTATGCAGAACCGCGCGTCCTGACGGTTCGAGAATCCGCCAGGTTGCAGTCCTTCCCTGACTGGTTCCTTTTCAAGGGCAAGTATACGACGGGTGGGGAACTGCGCACGAGGGAGTGCCCGCGCTACACGCAAGTCGGCAACGCGGTCCCCCCGTATCTCGCTCGCGCAATAGGAAAGGCCCTTGTGCGGTTGCTCGAGGAGTTAGCCGGGACACAGGCAGTCTTTGACCAATTTCCACCCGAGACGCCGATTGCAGCTCTGGGCTAAAAGGGGGAGACCATGTCCGAGGTGTCAGTCGCCGCGCCGTATCCTGGGCAGTTAGTGAATTGGTCGGGAAACCGTTCGGGTGGCGTTCGTCGTCTATTCGACGCCAGTAGCGGCCGGCCAGGCGAAAACATATTCGAAACGAACTTGCTTCACAGGTTGGAAGCTTGGGCCAGCGCCGCGGCTACTAGCCAGGGTGACGTACCGCATATTGTGTTGCTTGTGGGTGGCCCAGGAAATGGCAAGACCGAGGCGATTGAGTCTACGGTTGGTTGGCTCGATACGGCGCTCGGTGCGAATAAAAAGCTCGCCAGTGAGCTGGGCAAATCCTTTTTTCCGCCAGACGGCACGTTCGCGCCTCGGCTCGTTCACATAGATGCCGGCGCAATGGGAACTTCTCGCGAGCTCAGGCTCTCGATCGTCCAGGACGCATCCGCCGTGGTCGATGCTCCCGGCGGGCAAGCCGCGCAGCTGCTGCTTGAGGAACTGGAAGCAGCTCAATCAGCGCCCGCGAACGAACTCTACCTTTGTTGCGTCAACCGGGGCGTACTCGACGATGCGTTGATCGAGGCGATCGATCGCGAGAAAGGCCCGCGGCGCCTCCTTGAGGCAATTACGCGCGCTGTGAGCCTTGCGCCTGACGCGCCATCGTGTTGGCCGCTTGAGGGTTTCCCTGAAATCGCAGTATGGCCAATGGATGCCGAATCGTTACTGCTTGCGCCGATCAGGGGCGGGGAGGCGCCAGCGAGGAGTTTGCTGCGTCAGGCGCTCGACGAGACGAGATGGCCGCCACTGGGGAGCTGCATCGCGGGGATTTCGTGTCCCTTTTGCGGAAGCCGAGAACGATTGTCGCGCGAGCGCGAAGAGACCTCGCTCCTACAAATCTTGCGCTGGTTCGAGGTGGCGAGCGGAAAGCGGTGGAGCTTCCGCGACCTTTTCTCCCTAGCGTCGTACCTGCTGGCCGGCCATCGGGCGTCGCCACGGGAGTCTGGGCTCGAGCCTTGCGAATGGGCAGCGAAACTTGCCGGTCTCGACGATCTTGCACGCCGCGGCGGCAAGCCGTCGAAGGAGCAATCGACGGCAATCTTCCAGCTCGTGGCGGCGCAATACCAGCATGCCCTGTTCCATCGTTGGGAGCGAGACGCCGGACCAACGTTGCTGCGCGAGATCAAAGAGCTAGGTCTCGACGACGACAACACCGCGATGGGCCTGCAATGGTTCCTATCGTCGCGGCGAACTCCCTACTTGCCGGCCATGATCGGCCCGGCCCTTGAGGGCATCGCCGAGATGCTCGACCCAGCGCTCGCCGATCCAGATACGGAGGTGCAGGCAACCCGCAACACCAGCTTCGCCTTGCGTGATGTCGACGTGAGGTTTAGTCGATCGGTCCTCGAGGGACTCGATTTTGTCCGAAAGCTCCAAGTGCTGACGCGGCTTGAGGTGGACCTCGTTGAGCGGCTCGCGAAACTCGATGCCGAGCTTTCCGTGAGCAGCGTACGCCGCAAACGGCCAGCATCTGCCACACACGTCCAGCGATTCGTGCGGGATTTCGCCTGCAGGCTCGTTCGCAGGGCGCTTGGGACCCGAACCGCCGCCGTGCTCGACGCCGCGGTCCTGTCCGACTTCCAGCGCGTGCTTGAGGACGTCGCCGGCGATGACTTGTTCGACGTGGCGCAAGAGGTCGAACATCTGCTCAACAGGAATCAGGATTTCGAGATTTCGCTCACGACGACCTTCGGCCAACCCTTGCCACCCACCATTCGCCGAGCCACCCTAGTCGTACCGTCGCGGTCGGTCCATCCGCTCGACGCTCAGCATGGTGGCCGACCGGCGTCACCCATTTGCTTCCTGATGGTCGGCGACGGTCGCTCGGGAAAACCCATCGCGCTAACCTATGATCTATTCAAGGCGGTCAAGGAGCTTGAGA
>NZ_RZRY01000724.1:0-3002 GCF_003998035.1 Mesorhizobium sp. M2A.F.Ca.ET.039.01.1.1
CATCCGGATCGCGTCGAAAAGCTCGCTGTGCTCGACATCATTCCCACCGCCGATGCCTGGGACCGCGCCGACGCAAGACTGGCCCTCGGCTACTGGCCGTGGTCGTTGCTGGCGCAACCCGAGCCGCTGCCGGAGACGATGCTCGCGGCCGCCGCCGATGCCATCGTCGACAATGCGCTTTCCGGCTGGGGATCGTCGTCCGACGCGTTCCCGCCCGGGGTGCGGCAACTCTATGTCGACGCGCTGCGCGACCCGGCGCACATCCATGCCATTTGCGAAGAATATCGCGCGGCGGCATCCCTCGACCGCGAGCACGACCATGCCGACCGGAAGACCGGCCGGCGGATCGCCTGCCCGCTGATGGCCCTATGGAGCGAGCATGGCGCGCTGGCCGAATGGTACGTCGAGCAAGGCGGCCCTGAAGCGCTGTGGCGAAACTGGGCCGACGACGTCAGCGGCGGCGCTTGCCCGGCGGTCATTTCTTTCCGGAGGAGTCGCCGATCGAAACGGCAGCCACGCTCGACGCATTCTTCTCCGGAAGATAGCCCTGCGGGCGTTGCGCGGGCCCGCCAGGCGCCCGACGGGACGGTTCACGCAAGCATCAGGTAAAGCAACGGCGCCGCCGCAAGGCCGATCGCCATTGCGATAAGCGCGGCATGGCCCAGACGCTCCGCGCGCCTGGCGATGTCGGCTATCTCAGCCTCATCATTGATGTCGTCGAGGAATGAAAGATCGAAAGGCGCGGCAGGTTGATTGTCGTTGGCAGGCAGGGTTTCGGCATCCTGCCGGGCGGGCTTTGTAGAGATATAGGTCAAAACGGCGTCTCGCTCCGGGCCCGGCTACGCGGCCTTCTTGTTCGTGGATATTGGTGCCCGCCGACTTGCGCGGGGGGCGATCGGCGGGAACCAGTACGGCCGGCGATGAAGGGGTTTTCTCGTCGGCCGCTCACCAATTCGCAGAAAGCCCATTGGTTGCACAAGCCAGTCCAATGCGCTTGCCGGGTCGGACTTCAGTCGGGCGGAGTCACGAAATATTTCGGGCGGAACATCGGTTGCCCGCGCTTGTTCCCCCTACTCAAGGATGTCGAACGCGTCCTTGATTCAACCCTGAAGAACAATCCGAACCAACGGAGAATTGGATATGCCCAATCAAGGCGGAACCCACGAACAGCACGTCAAGGCCGGCCAGCAGAGCCACAAGAACCGCGACGATCAGCGTCGCGGCGGCGGACAGCAGCAGGCCGAGGACCGCAATATGGGTCAGCGGAGCGCGGGCCAGCACAGGGGCGGCAGCGGCAACTTCGCTGAAGACCGTCAGCGCGCCTCGGAAGCAGGCCGCAAGGGCGGCCAGCGCTGAATTCAAGATGGCGTCCGCGGACGCGGGCGCCATCTCATTTGCCCGGCGCGATCGACCCGGGATGGAACATCTTCCCCGTCCTCCAGTTGACCTTAGGAGCGGCCGCCGTAGCAGGCTGCCGTCGCCGCAGGATGTTCAACGGAGGCACCAATGTCCTTGCATTCCCTTCACCCCGAACGCGTCGATGAGACCCGCATGCAGGCCTATTCGACCTTCGGTCCCCTGCTGATCCATGCCTTGGCGCAAAAACTTGCGCGCTGCCAGGGCGTGCGTGAATTGGACAAGATCGAACAGTCGCTGGTGCGCCTGGTCGAGGAGACAGACGTCGCCGCTCCGGATGCCGAGGCCATGAAGGAGTTCGCGGTCGAGCTCGTCGTGTCGACGCTGCGCAACGCGCGTGAGCATCCCGACGCCAAGCAGGAACTGGAACCAATCGACGAGCGCCGCACGGAAGGCCGCTCGGAGGATCCGGACACACTGGAAGAGCAGTTGCAGTCTGGCCTCGAGGACAGCTTTCCGGCCAGCGATCCGCCGGCCGTGGTTTCCACCGCGATCACCGGCGGCTCCAAGGACATCGTCGGGACCGACGAAGTGCTGCGCCGCAAGAAGGAAGCACGCCGCAAGCAGTCGGAGGCGGCGGACTGACACGGCGCCGAAGCGAAGGAGACGCGCAATGACGCAGGCAAACGACAACATGCCGCACCGGCCGGGCGGCGCGAACGCGCCACGCGGCGGCACGCTGCCGACCAAGGGCGGCGACGATCCCGACGTGCGGTTCCTGGCCGAGAACACCGACCTTTCGCCGAAGCAGGCGCGCGAGTTGATCCGCGAGCACGGACACGACCGCGCCAAACTGCTGGAGATCGCACGAACCATGAAGGCGGAAGGCTGAACGCCCTCCGGAAAGCGAGGCAAGGATGAGCAATTCACCGAAGAAGGGACCAGCCGGCACGACCGATCAATGGCCGCGCTGGGAAGGCCCGAAGGCCAACAGGCCGCGCGGCTACCTGCCGCCGAAGGACGATCCCGACGAGAACCGCGACGCCGCCGGCGAGAACAACAAGGACCCGGAACGCTCCGACCTTGGCGACGTCGCCAAGAAGAAGGGCGATTGAAGGGCCTGGCTTTCACTCAGCGCAACGCTTTCACTCAGCGCAACAAGGAGAAGAAAAATGCCACGTGGCGACAAATCGAAATACACCGACAAGCAGGAACGCAAGGCCGACCATATCGCCGAAGGCTACGAGAAGCGCGGCGTCTCGGAGAAGGAAGCGGAGCGGCGCGCCTGGGCGACCGTCAACAAGGACGATGGCGGCGGCAAGAAGGAAGGCGGATCGGGACGCGGCAAGCACACCGGCCATCCGGCCGCGCATAAGGGCGGCAAGATGGGCGGCAAGGCCTCTGGCGAGCGTTCCGCGGCGGACAGATCGGCTTCGGCGAAGAAGGCTGCCGCGACGCGCAAGCGCAATGCGGAGCACCACGCGCATCATTGAGCGGCCTCCTCCTTCTCCCCTTGTGGGCAGGGCTGTCCGGGGAAAGGTTCGGGTGAATCGAAATGCCGCATGTGCATGCCCCGTAAGACGGGGATTTTCCGTCTACCTTCTGGTTGTCGAGACTCAGAAAGGGAACGGGGCATGCGCTTTACG
>NZ_RZRY01000725.1:0-2997 GCF_003998035.1 Mesorhizobium sp. M2A.F.Ca.ET.039.01.1.1
GGCCTGGGCAATGTCGGCCCAGAGGTCTTCGACATTTTCCAATCCGACATTGAAGCGGATGGTTCGGGGGCTGACGCCGAAGCGCGCCATCGAATTGATGCCCGGCGTCTGCTCGAGCGAGGCCTTTGCCGGCACGACCAGGCTTTCATGGCCGCCCCAGCTGACGCCGATGCGGAAATATTTCAGCGCATCAACGAAGGCCGGGATGTCGACATCCTCGGTGACCTCGAAGGAGAACAGGCCGGCATAGCCGGCTAAGGTCTTCTTGCCGGGATGGTTGGAATAGGCGGGGTGGTTGACGCGCTCGACCTTGCCATGCGCCTTCAGCCGCTCGGCGAGGGTGAGCCCGCTCTTCATGTGATGCGGAAGGCGAAGCGGCAGCGTGCGCAGGCCGCGCAGCAAGAGCCAGCCTTCGAAGGGCGACAGCTTGCCGCCAAGCTGCGAATAGGTCTGCTCGTTGATGTGCTTGATGTGGGCGGCCGAGCCCGCCACCACGCCGGCGACGGTGTCGCTGTGGCCGCTCAGATATTTCGAGGCCGAATGCAGCACCAGGTCGACGCCATGAGAGATCGGCTTCTGGAAGACGGGCGTCGCCCAGGAATTGTCTATCGTAGTGACAATGCCCTGCTCCTTCGCCAGCCGCGTCAGATGCTCGAGATCCTGCAGCTCGAACATCATCGAGGTCGGGCTTTCGAGATAGAGCAGCTTGGCGCCGGGAAGCGCGGCCGCAACCGCGTCGGGATCCGAGCCGTCGACATAGTCGACCTTGATGTTCAAACGCGGAAACAGGCGTTCGAACAGCCGGTAGGCATCGCCATAGCAGTTGCGCACGGCGACCATGCGCTCTCCGGCGCCGACGAAGGCGAGCACCGTGGCGCTGATGGCCGCCATGCCGCTGGAGAAACCGCGCGCGGCTTCGGCACCTTCGAGCGCCGCGACACGCGCCTCGAACTCCATCACCGTCGGATTGTCGCCGCGCGAATAGATCGGCTGCTTTCTTCTGCCAGCAAAAGTGTCGGCCATGTCTGCGTAGCTGGCGAAGGTGAAGAGCGAGGTCTGGTAGATCGGCGGCACCACCGCGCCGCCGGGGAACGGATCATCATGCGCAAGCAGCGTCGCCGCCTCGCCGAGATAGTCGCTGGCCAGGGAGGCCGGGTCGAAAGTGTTGGGCTGCTCGTTCATCTGCGGTCCGAAAGTTTGAGGTTGGCGGCGCCGCGCTTCAGATCGTCCTCGACGGTGGCGATGAGCTTCAGCGCCTCGGCGCGGGCGCCCTCAGGGTCATGCGCGGCGATGCGCTCGAAAATGGTGCGGTGATAGGGAAAGCTGGCATGGCCGAAATCGCGCACCCCGAGCGGATGTTCCCAGAAGCGGTGGAACATCTCGTACATGGCGGCGATGATCTGCTCGAACAGCGGATTGCCGGAGGCACGGAAGACCGCCTGGTGGAACTCCCAATCCTCGTCCGAGGACATGCCGGCGCGAGTCTGGAACGCCTCCTCCATGAGGTCGAGCTTGCGCTCGATCTCGGCGAGCTCGGCCTTGCCGGCACGAATGGCGCAAAGGGCGGCCGCCTCCGCCTCCAGTGCGCGGCGGATCTCCAGCGTCGCCATCAGGCCGGCGAAATCATTGCCGCCGGCGAGCGTCAGCGGCATGTGCAGCATGTCGGGCGAGACGGCGGCCTTGAGATAGGTGCCCGAGCCCTGCCGCCGTTCGACAAGGCCCAGCCCTTCCCAGCGCGTCAGCGCCTCGCGCACCGTGTTGCGGCTCACCTTGAGGCGTTCGGCGAGGATGCGCTCGGTCGGCAGTTTTTCACCCGGGCCCAGAGCCTCCTGCCGCACGAACCCCGCCAACGCCTTCAGCACCGCGTCATCGCGGGCCGTCGTCTGGATCGGGGGCAAAAGATCGGTCAAGCCGGCTGCGCCTAAAGTGGTTCAATGGTCCAACCAATTTCTGCACAGACCGAAAGATGAGTCAACGGTCGAAATTACGCCGGGCCGACGACGCGGATTTCGCCATTCGGCCCTGAGGTATTAGGCGCGGATCCGCGCAGACGCGGCAGCCGCGCGCTCCCGGCGCCAACGAGCGAACATCTCCTCGCGGACCAGCCTCGAACCCGAAAGCCGCGCTTTCGCCTCCGCCAGGACAGCCGGTGAGGCCTCGGCCGGCGTGCCGGAGCGGAAGGGTGGTACCGGCGCGTATTCGAGCGAGAGCTGCACGATCTCGGCTTCGGCTTGGCCAAGCAACCTTGCGACCAGTGCCAGGCCGAAATCGATGCCTGAGGTGACGCCGCCGGCGGTGATCAGCTTGCCGTCCTCGACGACCCGCGCATCGACCGGGATCGCGCCGAATTCTTCCAGGAAATCATGCGCATACCAGTGCGTGGTGGCGCGTTTGCCCCTGAGCAGCCCGGCTGCGCCAAGCACCAGGGCGCCGCTGCATACCGAGGTGATGTAGCGCGCCTCAGCCGCGCGCTCCCAGACGAAATCCAGAACCGCCTTGTCCTCGAGCAGCGCGTTGACGCCGCCGCCACCTGGAATGCACAGCACGTCGAGCGGCGGACAATCGTCGAAGGTAGCCGTCGGCGTAAGCGAAAGACGCGTCGAGGACGTCACCGGATTGCGATCCTTCCAGATCAGTTCCACCTCGGCGCCCTTGACGGTCGCCATGACCTCATAAGGCCCGGTGAGGTCGAGTTGCTGGACGTTGGGGAAGACGATAATGCCGAAACGAAGGCTCATGGAAATCTCCACAGTTTGACTTGGGGCAGGTTGACTTCGGGCAATCTACGGCATCATGCTTTGGCCCGATCGCCAATCATCCCTCGTTTCAGGCCAAAGCCATGCGCCGCATCGAAATCCTCGCCTATCCCGACATCCAGCTCCTCGATGTCAGCGGATCGCTTCAGGTTTTCGCCAGCGCCAACGACTTCAGGACGCAGGCCGGCGAAGCGCCGGCCTATGACGTCGTCGTCGTCGCCGCTTCGTCGCGGATCAGGAC
>NZ_RZRY01000726.1:0-2996 GCF_003998035.1 Mesorhizobium sp. M2A.F.Ca.ET.039.01.1.1
CTGCGAGACCCCGCTGATGTGCAGGTCGTAGAATTTGCGCCGCAGGTGAGCCCAGCACCCGGCGAGCCGGATTGTTTCATTGCTGCCGGCTTTGGCCCGTGCCTTGACCAGGTTGGTATAGGCCGAGTAGCCATCCACTTGCAGCATACCGCTGAACCCAGCGAGGTGGCGCGCCACGCAATCTGCGCCTCTGCTGTCTTCAAAACGATAGGCAACCATTGGCGGACTGGTTCCGCCATAGGGTCGATCATCCCGAGCGTAGGCCCATAGCCAGGCTTTCGTGGTTTTCCCGGAACCGGGGGCAAGGGTGGGCAAGGTCGTCTCGTCGGCGAAGACCCTTTCGCCCTCCTTCACACGCTCGAGGATGTAATCGGCGAGCATCTGCAATTCAAAGCCCAGATGCCCCATCCACTGCGCCATCAGCGACCGGCTGATCTCGACACCGTCGCGCAGATAGATCGCCTCCTGCCGGTAAAGCGGAAGGCCGTCGGCGTATTTCGACACGGCGATGTAGGCGAGCAGCCGCTCCGTCGGCAGGCCGCTTTCAACGATTTGCGCCGGCGCCAGAGCCTGGACCACGCCGTCACGGCCCCGGAAAGCGTATTTGGGACGGCGCGTGACGATGACCCGGAACTTCGGCGGCACGACGTCCAGCCGCTCGGAGCGGTCCTCGCCGATCAGAACCTTTTCCAGCCCCTCGCAGTCGCCCGGGATTTCCGGCTCGACGACCTCCTCGATGCGTTCGAGGTGGGCAGCAAAACCCTTGCGCGGACGCGGGGCGCGCTTCGGCTTGTTCCCGACCGCGCGGTCGAGTTCGCTCCGGATTTCCGAAAGGCCGGTCTCGACCTCTTCGAAGGCAAAGGAGGCCTGCTCGTCGTCGATGGCCAGGCGTAGCCGCTCGGAACGCGTGCCATGTTGCGTGCGCTGTAAAACTTTCAGGATCGACGTGAGATTGGCGATCCGCTCGTTGGCGCTTTTCTCGACAGCTTTCAGCCGGGCGACCTCCGCCTCAGATGCTGCGATCCGAACTTCGGCGACTGCGATCCGGGCCTCGCTTGCAGCCTGCTCGCGAGCCATGGAAAGGATCATCGCCTTCAGCGCATCAATGTCGTCGGGAAGGGCAAGACCCGGTAGAACCATGGCAAGCAACAGAGCACAAAAACAGCCGCTTTCCCAACCGTTCCAGCCGCATGATTCATCTTGCCGCAGGCCGGTTTCAGCCCGTCGATAACGGCCGCCTGACCCTGGCCGGACGGATCTTTTTCCAATCCAGTCCGGCCAGAAGCGCCATCAACTGGGCGTGGTCGAGACGCATGCGCGCGGCCGATATCGCAGACCAGCAGAAGCTGTGATCTTCCAGAGTCTTCGAATAAAGACAAACCCCGCTGCCGTCCCACCACACGATGCGAACCCGGTCCGCACGCTTCGAGCGGAACACGTGAAGCGCCCCCGAGAACGGGTCCAGGCCGCCGTCCCTGACCAGCGCCATCAAAGATGCCGCGCCCTTGCGGAAGTCGACCGGCTGGCACGACACGTAAACCACCACACCGGACGCGATCATGCCTTACGAACCGCGCGGATGATCCTCGCCAGGCGATCGGGATCGACATCGCCGCCGGCGCGCACCACTGCGTCGCCAATGACGATTTCCACCGTGTCGCTGCCCACCGCTTCAAAGCGCGTGAACTTCGCCGGCTTGCTCGCTCCCTCCGTCAGTGGCGCAACCATGCTCGACGAAAGCGCCTTGCGGCGCCACGCATAGAGCTGCGAGGGGTCCAGCCCCTCGGAACGCGCAACCGCCGACACATTGCCCCCTGGCGAGAACGCTTCGGCGACAAGCTGTGCCTTCTCTTCGTCCGACCGATGGCGCGGCTTGCGTCGGGACGGCACAGGCTCTGCCGTTAAAATCTCGAATGTTCGATGATGGCTCATACTGTCGCTCACAGGATTCTCCGCATGATTCATGCTGAAAATGAGCGATCAACCGCCTGCACGCTACGTGGGGATGCCTACGCGCTTACGATGTAGTCTCGCCGATCGCCGTTTATGACCATCGGCGTCTCGCGTTGAACATAAAAATTGACCTCGGCGGCACCTAGTATAGCAGCCGCCTGACTGTCGCCACCGATCCATTCGAGGGTGCCATCGCGATCAGGAACTAGATACCGCATCAGCCGCGTTGTTTATTATGCCTTCTGCGCAGATCCAATTCCTCGCTGATGACAAGCTTGATGTGCTCAGTGATGAGATCGACACCGTAAGCCAGCTGAAGCAATTGAGGACAGGGCGCACCAGCAAGACGCGGATTTTGTTCAATGGATGTGGGGTTCGGTCCCGGCAGCTCGAAATAGTGGCAGAGCTTGCCAACCGTGCATAGAACGGGTCCCCGGCGCACGTAATGCCAGCAATGTCATAGGTCCCACGTAGCTGAGAACATCCGCGGATCAGCGCATCGAGATTGTCTGTATCGACACGGATTGCCTCAATGCCCTCCACGGCAAGATATTCGTATTGAGCTGAACCAGCCGACAGGGCAATTGGATGAAGACCAACGCTGGGCCGCGTGGGAAAATTGCGCCTGCGTCGCCTGAAAACTAAAGACGCCTCAAGGCTTCTTAGGCAGAGGGACTTAACGTGACAACACCGCGGATCTTGTCTGGTTTCTGACAGTGGTGTCGGATTAGAACACCAGCAGTCGGCTGCGACCATCGAATTCATCAAGCGTAATCAGAAGCTTAATCGGCTTGAGCGGGGTTGGCATCGCCGTTGCTGTTGAAGGGTAGCAACATTGACTGAGGGGCAACTGCAGATCGATCCTGCCGCCGCTCTTTACGCCGATTTGACGCCAATCGGCAACGGTTAACAAGGAAGGGCCGGAATGCCAATCGACTATCCCGCGGTCTCAATCTCACGACCGAAGCGGTTCCCTTTCGGGGAGCGATTGTCAAGCCGATGCCTGTCGCGGCCAGCGGTACTGCGGATGCGCGCGCGTGCGG
>NZ_RZRY01000727.1:0-2990 GCF_003998035.1 Mesorhizobium sp. M2A.F.Ca.ET.039.01.1.1
TCCAGGCGCTGAAGGGCATCAGCTTTTCGATCGGACGCGGCGAGGTCGTGGCGCTGCTGGGCGACAACGGCGCCGGCAAGTCGACGCTGGCCAAGATGATCGCCGGCAATTTCCGCCCAAGCCATGGCACCATGCATCTGGAGGGCAAGGAGATTGTCATGCACAAGCCGGCGGAGGCCCGCCAGCACGGCATCGAGATCGTCCACCAGGACCTTGCGCTGTGCAACAATCTGACGGCCGCGGCAAACGTCTATCTCGGCCGCGAGCTGCGCCGCGGCATCGGCCCGTTCCGCATCCTCGACTATGCGGCGATGTACAGGCGCGCCGGCCAGCTCTTTGCCGAGCTGAAATCCGAGACGCGGCCGCGCGATCTCGTCAAGCAGATGTCGGGCGGCCAGCGCCAAGCGGTGGCGATCGCTCGCACCATGCTGTCGCAGGCCAAAATCGTGCTGATGGATGAGCCGACGGCGGCGATCTCGGTCCGGCAGGTGGCCGAGGTGCTCAACCTTATCCGCCATCTGCGCGACCAGGGCATCGCGGTTGTGCTGATCAGTCACCGCATGCCCGACGTGTTCGACGTCGCCGACCGCGTCATCGTCATGCGGCGCGGCCGCAAGGTGGCAGACAAGAAGATCGCTTCGAGCTCGCCCGAGGAAGTCACCGGGCTGATCACCGGCGCCATCGAACAGGTGGCATGACTCACGGATTTGAACGGGTGGCGTGACGCGCGGTGTTCCGCGTCCCACCTCAGGAAAGGTCGACAATGGCAGTCACCCTTGACCAGACGATCGCGCAGAAGCAGCACACTTTCCTGTCGCGGCTCCTCGCCAACCAGACATTCTGGGTGGTGATCGCGGTCATTCTCGCCTGCCTGTTCCTGTCCTTCGCGACCGATTCCTTCGCCACCTCGAAGAACCTCTTCAACATCACCCGCAACGTCACCTTCGTCGCCATCGTCGCGCTCGGCATGACTTTCGTTATCATCACCGGCGGCATCGACCTGTCGGTCGGCTCGGTGCTTTGCCTGTGCTCCATGGTGCTCGCCGTCACCATGCATGCCGGCTATTCGATCGAGATCGGCATCCTCGCCACGATCGTCACCGCGCTCGCCATCGGCGCCTTCAACGGCGTGCTCATCGCCTATGTCGGCTTTCCGCCTTTCGTGGTGACGCTCGGCATGCTCTCGGTGGCGCGCAGCCTTGCCATGGTCGCCTCCAACAACACCGTGGTCTTCCAGTTCGGGCCGGACCACCAGAAGCTCCTGGCGTTGGGCGGCGGCGCCTGGGTCTTCGGCATCGCCAATCCGGTTCTCTACATGATCATCCTGGCGCTGATCACCGGCTTCATCCTGCGCTGGACCAAGTTCGGCCGGCACATCTTCGCCATCGGCGGCAATGAGCACGCGGCGACGCTGACAGGCGTTCCGGTCAAGCAGATCAAGGTCGCCGTCTACATGATCTCGGCTCTGTCCGCCGGGCTCGCCGGCATCATCCAGACCGGCTGGCTGGGTGCGGTCACCACCAATCTCGGCACCGGCATGGAGCTGCAGGTCATCGCCGCCACCGTCATCGGCGGCGCCAATCTTGCCGGCGGTGTCGGCACCGCGCTCGGCGCCATCGTCGGCGCTGCCTTGATCGAGGTGATCCGCAACAGCCTCGGCCTGCTTGGCATCAACGCCTTCTGGCAAGGCACCTTCATCGGCGGCGCGATCATCCTGGCGGTGCTGTTCGACCGTATCCGCAACTTCCGCAGGAGCGACTAGCGCCTCTTTCTTCCTTCTCCCCGAGGAGGGTTTTGCATGGGAGTCGATATTTAGCGCACGAGGCGGATGGGCGTTTTTTGAAAGGCGCTCTGGCCGCTTTGGCGGGTTATTTTGCCTCGCTCTTGGGGCCTCAGGCCGCCTTGGCAGTGGATTTTGGGCGGACTGCGCCTCATGCCGGCTTCCTCTTCGGGAAAAGGACTGCGGCCGCTCGCTGCAGATTGTAGCCGCAGCCGGCAAGCATGCACTGCGTCCTGTTGGTGGCAAGGTTGAAGAAGCGCAGTCGCCGCATGCCGTAGCGCTGTTTGAACACTGCAAACGGCCGCTCCACTGCCGCCCGCACCTTCGAGATCAGCCGGTTGCGCTGCTTCTGACGCGGCGTCAGCGGATGGTGCTTGTTGGCTCTGTGCATCAGCCGGTCCTTGATGCCGGCCTGCTTCAGCCGGGCATGGCGGGCATGGGTGTAGTAGGCTTGGTCGCCATAGGCCGCCTTCTCGTCCCCGATGATCAGGCCGTCGGCCGGCTCGGTATCGGTGACCGATGCATCCGTGAAGTCCATGCGCCGGATCAGCGTATGAGCATCGTCGACGCTGTTGTGCACCTTATAGCCGAACACGGTCTTGTTGCCCTTGCGTCCCCAACGTGCCTCGCCATCAGCCGATGGCCGCGCCGTCGCCTCCTCACCCTTCTTCGGCTTCGCCGGCGGGCGCGCGGCGGCCTGCATGAAGGAGGCATCAATCAACGTGCCGCGCTTGACGATCAGCCCCTTCTGCTCAAGCTGCCGCGTGATCTCATAAAACACCCGGTCGATCAGCCCATCGCACTTCAGCTCCTCGCGGAAACGCCACAACGTCGAATGGTCCGGCGTGGGGTCCGACAGGCTGAAACCGGCAAAGCGGCGGAACGACAGCCGGTCGCGCAGTTGTGCCTCCAGCGAAGGATCGCTGAGATTGTTCCACACGCCAAGCAGCAGACAGCGCAGCAAGGCCTCGGCCGGATAGCTAATATTGCCCCGTCCTGGTCCGCTGCGCTGACCAAGAAGCGCCTTGATCGGCACCCAGTCGATCACTCGCGAGATCTGGTCAAGCTCCGTCACATCCGACCACACCAGCCCATCCGCAAGGCTCAGTTGTCCAAGCACGCGATCGACCATCCGAATCATCTCCCCTTCATGCCGGACATACGGAATCACCAACTCAGTTCCGTGCAAAGCCCTCCCTGAGGGAGAAGG
>NZ_RZRY01000728.1:0-2973 GCF_003998035.1 Mesorhizobium sp. M2A.F.Ca.ET.039.01.1.1
ATCAGGGACCCTGGGGGCAGGGGCCGAAAGGGCCAAGCGGACCGCAGGGTTCCCCGCCCGATCTCGAGGACATCATCCGCCGTGGCCAGGACAGGCTGCGGCGCGCGCTTCCGGGCGGCGGCGGCGCCAGCCCGGCGGTGCTCGGGCTCATCGCTCTGGCGCTCATCGTGCTGTGGGCCTTCAAGGCGATCTATACCGTGCAGCCCGACGAGGTCGCCGTCGAGTTGCGTTTCGGCCAGCCGAAGTCTGAACTCTCGCAGCCTGGCCTGCATTTCCACTGGTGGCCGATCGAAACGGTCGAAACCGCCAAGATCTCCGAGCAACTGGTCAGCATCGGTGGTGGCGCGAGCAGCGGCTCCGGGCTGATGCTCTCCGGCGACCAGAACATCGTCAACGTTCAGTTCTCGGTCGCCTATCAGGTCTCGGATCCCAAAGCCTACCTGTTCGACGTCTCCGACCCCGACGGCATGCTGGCGCAGGTCGCCGAGAGCGCGATGCGCGAAGTTGTCGGCCGGCGCCCGGCGCAGGATATTTTCCGCGACGATCGCCAGGGCATCGCAACCGCGGTGCGCGAGATCATCCAGGGCACGCTCGACGGCTACAAGACCGGCCTCCAGGTGAACGCGGTCTCGATCGAGGATGCGGCGCCGCCGCGCGAGGTCGCCGACGCCTTCGATGAAGTGCAACGCGCCGAGCAGGACGAGGACAAGTTCGTCGAGCAGGCCAACCAGTATTCCAACCAGAAGCTCGGACAGGCGCGCGGCCAAGCGGCGCAGATCCGTGAAGACGCGGCCGCCTACAAGAACCGGGTCGTTCAGGAAGCGGAAGGCGAGGCGCAGCGCTTCATCTCTGTCTACAATGAATACGCCAAGGCGCCCGACGTCACGCGCAAGCGTCTTTATCTCGAAACCATGGAGAGGATCCTGAAGGACTCGAACAAGGTCGTCGTCGAGCCGGGCAACGGTCAGGGCGTGCTGCCTTATTTGCCGCTGCCGGCTTTGCAGCCGAAAGCGCCGCCGTCGCCCCTCGGCGCCGCGACGGGAGGTAACCAGTGATGGCCAACCGTCTCCCCATCATCGCCGTCATCGCGGCCATCCTCCTGTTCCTGCTCTATTCCTCGGTGTTCGTGGTCAATGCCGGCCAGCAGGCGATCGTGCTGCGGTTCGGCGAGATCATCGACGTCAAGAACGAGCCCGGCATCTACTTCAAGGCGCCGTTCGCCTTTTTCGACGCCGACAGCGTGCAGATGGTCGAGAAGCGCGTGATGCGCTTCGACCTCGACAACATCCGCGTCCAGGTCTCGGGTGGCAAGTTCTACGAGGTCGATGCCTTCATCGCCTACCGAATCTCGGATCCGCGCACGTTCCGCGCGGCTGTGTCCGGTCAGGTGGAACTGGCCGAAGCCCGGCTGAGGACGCGTCTCGATGCGGCGCTACGCCGTGTCTACGGCTTGCGCGATTTCGAGGCCGCGCTCTCCGAGGAGCGCGGCAACATGATGCGCGAGGTGCGCGATCAGCTGCGCCCCGACGCGACGTCGCTCGGCCTCGATATCGAGGATGTGCGCATCCGCCGGACCGACCTGACGGCGGAGGTCTCGCAGCAGACCTATGACCGCATGAAGGCCGAGCGCCTGGCGGAAGCCGAGCGCCTGAGGGCGCGCGGCAACGAGGCGGCGCAGCGCATCAGGGCGCGGGCCGACCGCGAGGTCGTCGAGATCGTCGCCGAGGCGCAGAAGGAATCGGAGATCCTGCGTGGTGAGGGCGAGGCGCAGCGCAGCGCGACCTTCGCGGATGCCTATAAGCGCGATCCCGCCTTCTTCGACTTCTATCGCTCGATGAACGCCTACGGCACGGCGCTGGACAACACCGGAACGACGATGGTGCTCTCGCCCGAGTCCGAGTTCTTCCGCTACTTCCGCGATCCGGGCAGCAAGCCCGGCCCGGCGCCTTCCGCGCCAACGGCCGCGCCTGCGACGGCACCTGCCGCGCCTGCGACCCAACCCGGCACCGCCCAGTAGCGGGCGGTGCAGGATTTTCTGGCGGCAATCGGCCTGGTCCTGGTGATCGAGGGGCTGGTCTATGGCGGGTTTCCGGCTTTTGCCCGGGAACTCGCGGCCGAGGTGCTGTCGGTGCCGGAAAATGTGCTGCGGGTCGGCGGGCTGGTGGCGATCGCCGTCGGCGTCGGCATCGTCTGGCTCGTCCGCGGCTTATGATATTCCTTGGTGCCCAAGCGATTGACGATTTATCTTGCGCCGATAGCTATAGCCGCAAACGTGCCGTATTTTTTGCCAACATGAACCGGACGGGCGCCTTTGCGGATGCGCCCTTCCTTTTCAGAACAACCGGGAGGCCATGATGATATCCGACACCCTGTTGCGCGCGGCGCGGCGTATGGTCTTCGCCGGCGCCACCGCATTCGCGGTCGGCATTGTTGCCGTTCCATCCTTCGTCACGCCGACGGTTGCCTCCGACGGACCGCCTTCGGTCGCCGATCTCGCCGAGCGCCTGCTCGGCGCGGTGGTCAACATCTCGACCTCGCAGACGGTGAAGGGCACGGAAGGACCGGGCGCGGTGCCGATGCCGCAACTGCCCGAGGGCTCGCCGTTCCAGGATTTCTTCGACGATTTCTTCAAGAACCGCGGCGGCGACAAGGGCGGCGGCGGGCAGAAAGTGCAGTCGCTCGGCTCCGGCTTCGTCATCGACGCCGAGCAGGGCATCGTGGTGACCAACAACCATGTCATCGCCGATGCCGACGATATCGAGGTGAATTTCTCCGACGGCATCACGCTGAAGGCGACGCTTGTCGGCACCGACACCAAGACCGACGTCGCGGTGCTGAAGGTCGACCCCAAGGGCCACAAGCTGACGGCGGTGAAATTCGGCGATTCCATCAAGATGCGCGTCGGCGACTGGGTGATGGCGATCGGCAATCCGTTCGGCTTGGGCGGCACGGGTACGGTCGGAATCGTCGCCG
>NZ_RZRY01000729.1:0-2956 GCF_003998035.1 Mesorhizobium sp. M2A.F.Ca.ET.039.01.1.1
GTTTAGATATCCTGGGCCTTCAGTATTGGTGCTTTCGCGGATTGGCCAGTAACCAGCCCGCCCGGCCACGACGCCGAGGTGTTGGTTCGGGGTGTGGTCAATGGCGGCACCGAATGGCTATCACATGATGGCAGCCGGACGCTCCGCTGCCGGCCAACTCCCTATGTCAATTGAGATTTCGAGCTGATTGATTTCATGCTAATCGAAGGCAGGGCCTAAGCATTTCACTGATTTGATGGCCCCTATCCCTGGTGACCGACGGCATCCCTCCGCCCCCCGCCCGAGACCGTCGGTCGCCAATTTACTCTCTGACACATCCATTTTCGGCAAGGCCAGCGCCACCGAGGGCCGCTGCCTCAAATAATTCTATTCGTGCAGGAACAACGCGGCTGGCCCTAAGTTAGCGCCTACTAACGAAAGGAAGCGCAGGAATGAGATTCGTCGTCGTTCTGGACCCGGCCGACCAATGGCTGGTCCTCGACCGGTCTACTAACCTGCCTGCCGAAGTGGGTGACAAAGTGCTCATTGGGCTATCGCATTCGGAAGCCGAACGGCTTGCACGCGAGGCCAATGCTCAGAGCCGTTGGCCGCCTAGTTTTGCCTCTCCTCAGTGCTGCCGTCTTGGAGGCCAGGGATACCGCCGCTGAAGTTTTCGGGTTCATCGATCTGTCTACCCATGCTGAGGCAAAGATCGGCAGAATCCGCCTCGGGGAAGCTATCCACTTCGTGGCGAATGGTCTTTTACGGCGAGCCGAGAACCCCAAGCCTCAGCGCCAGCCGACGCTTTCGTGTACCGGACCCAAATCCTCGTATGCTTCGGCCGGTAGATTTTTTGAGGCGGGAGGTTCGCGGGGGCGAAGATGCAATGGCTTGAGCGCGTGAAGGCGGGCATGTCCGCCGAAGCGCGCTACGAAAGCGCAGCCTATCGCGCGCAGGCCGCTCATCGGCCGCCATGCCGGACTACACGTTTGATGCTGGATCTCGTGCCGTTTCTGCAGCGCGTTGCCGACGCACTGGCACCGTTCGTTGCAGACAAGGCTCCATTTAACTCTCGCGCAAGCTTCAGCTAATATTCTTGTCCTCGCCACTGTTTACGGGAGGCCGATTTGAATCAGCCCACTAGGCTTGAGAACCTACAATTCACTCAATCCATGCTGAAAGAGGTGCGCCGTGTGTTAGACGGATCAGGCGAGACACTTCTGACGTACCTTCTCGATATGGCAACGGTTGAAGCTGAGGAACGCGCCAACTCGATCCAGTACAGCGATTAGACCATCTACAACTATGAAATCTAGATCGGGCCGCGTCGACCTGGAATCCCGCCGGCAGGAGCCCACGGGACTAAAGGCAGGGCAAAGGCAATCAAGCCGGCTGAACGGGCCAGGACCCACAGGCGACGGAGCCGGCAGAATCGACGGGCCGCCACCTGCCGCGATGCTCACGCTTCGTCAAAACTGGCTTCTCATCCGCCTTCTTCATGGGTATCCCCGGTTGATCTCTCAAACGCGGGGAAGCTGTCTGTGCGACGCTGGTTTCAAGCACACAAAAAACCCGCCGGCCGGAGCCAGCGGGTGAAGTTTAAGGTTGGTCTCGGCCCCACCAGGGTCGAGCATCCATAAGGGCACATTCCGGGGCGACCTGCTCCCTCAAATGTTAAATGCTATAGGCACCGGTCGAGTCTCGGGCTGCTGAGCTTCGAGCTTTGTCGATCGGCTCGACGGCAAAATCGAGCCGCCAGCAACCAGCATCAAATAGGCGTCTCGCTGCGCCTGGCTGAAAGCCTCTGCACGTGCCTCGCTATAGGCATCGGCTTCGCCATCATCCATGCCTTTGCCGGTTAGCTCAGCACTATCTTCGGATCGATGTAGAACGTCGCCGACGGCTTGGCGGCGCACACCCCCACGAAGATCCATCCCTTCTGTTGTGGGGTGAAGGTAGCTGCGAGCTTGAACAGCGCCGTCTATCCACCCCAGGTCGACGAGCTTGATGTGACGCGGCCGCTGCAAGAGTTTCGGCGGGACACGTCCTGACGAATGAGGATTTCGGCGACGAGGACGAGCCCAGATATTCGACCTCTATCCAGATTTCATCGTTGTTCGGCAGAGAGGCGGCAATGCCTTCTAGGGGGTGCTGCGACTGATGATCGACAGCGCCTCCGCTGCAGGGCGAGGTACCGGACGCGGGCGCTGCCGACCGTTTCCTCGCCAAGACACGCGTTCAGACCGAGCACATCGACGCCAACGACTTCCTGTACTCACTAAGGTCGTCGTTTAGCTTTGATACAGGGCTCAACTCTCCACGATCGTGACCAAGGTCTTCGCATTAGGAGCTCGATAACGATTCGGTAATAAAAGGCTACGGATGAGAGGCTGGCCCTGATTCACCAACGAGACGGCGTTGTCGCCGGTGGGACTGCCATGCGCATTAAAAGCCTGATTATCATCAGCATGGTGAGCGCGGCCGCACTCATCGGATTGGTTGGCGCGGTCGCCGTTGTCACGCAGGTGACGGCGGCCAAATATCTGGGGCTGACGGAAGCGACCAATGTCGCGCGTGAGCTGGCCGACACCATCGTTTTCACACCCTCCGACGGCTCGCCCTCGCTGCTCGATCGACCCGATGCATTGAAGGAATACCTCGAGCAGCAACATCGCCGCGCGCGCCGCGATTTTATTATCGTCGACCGCAGCAAGCGGATTGTCGCCCATGCCGCTGACGAGGAGCATAAGACCGGCGAGACATTCGATCACGATCCAGGCAACGAGGTGGGCCTCACGCTGCAAGACGGTGTTCCGCGCCGGTTCGTCGATCCGAGGGAAGGGAACGCCATTCTTGCCGTTCCGATCGAACAGAACGAGGACACGATCGTCGGCGCCGTGCTTCTGGAATATGACCCGGTGCTGACCGCCGCCGAGCAGCGGACCAATGGTCTGCTCTGGCTCGTCGGCCTCAGCAC
>NZ_RZRY01000072.1:0-15759 GCF_003998035.1 Mesorhizobium sp. M2A.F.Ca.ET.039.01.1.1
GTATTGGGACGGCGGCATCTATTCGAACACGCCGATCGAGGTGGTGCTCGATGCGCGACCCAGGCGAGACGCGCTGATCTTTGCGGTCAACATGTGGCAGCCCCGTGCCACTGAGCCGAAGTCAATCTGGCAGGTCATGGGCCGGCAAAAGGATCTTCAATACGCCAGCCGCGGCCGGAGCCATGTCGCTCGGCAGGAGCAACTGCATCGGTTGCGGCATGTCGTGCGCGAAATGGGCAGGCTCGTGCCCGAGGAGCGTCGCGAGGATCCGATGTTCAAGGAACTCGCCTCCTATGGCTGCCCATCGGTCATGCACCTCGTCCGCCTGCTTTCGCCGCGACTGGACGGCGAGGACCACACCAAGGACATCGACTTCACCCGCTCGGGCATCCGCACGCGCTGGCAGGCAGGATACGAGCATGGGCAGCGCGTCCTCACCGACAAGCCCTGGGAATGCGAGGTCGACATGCTTCAGGGCATCGTGATCCACGAATCCCAAGAGTGATGCGCCGCGACGAGAAAGATACGGAGACCACCGATGCAGATCATCACTCCCGGCATGCGGTTGATCCCGGAAGCCGTGCTCGCCAACGATGCTGCGCTGTTCCGCACGATCCCGGAGACTCCCTCGCACGCGGACAAGTCGCTGCATCGCGTGGTCATTGTGGGCGGCGGCGCCGGCGGCCTGGAACTGGCGACACGCCTCGGCCGCAAATTCGGCAACCGGCGGCTTTCCGTCACGCTTGTCGACCGAAACCGCACCCATATCTGGAAGCCGCTTCTGCATGAGGTGGCATCCGGCGCCTTGAGCGCCTCGCACGACGCGGTTGAATACATCGCCCATGCCAGCCGACACGGCTACCGATATCGCATTGGCGAGGTCGTTGGCATCGATCGCGCCAAGCGCCAGGTCTTCGTTGCGCCCAGCTTCGACGAAGGCGGTCGCCAGGTCATACCACCACGTGTCCTGGGTTACGACACACTCGTCATGGCAGTCGGCAGCGTCAGCAACGATTTCGGCACGCCGGGCGCCGCGCGCCACGCCATTTCGCTCGACACCGCGGAGCAGGCGGCCCGGTTCAACAAGCGGATGATCGACGCATGCCTGCGCGCCAACGCGCAATACGAGCCGCTTTCGCCGGGTCAGCTTCATTGCGTCATCGTCGGTGCCGGCGCAACCGGTGTCGAACTGGCTGCGGAACTGCACAAGTCGATGCGCGAAATTGCGTCGCACAATCTCGACAATATCGATTTCGAAAGGCTGATCCGCATCACCATCGTCGAAGCAGGGCCCCGGATTCTGCCTGCACTGCCTGAGGAGATGGCGCGCGCAACGGCACGCTTGCTGATCAAGCTGGGCGTCCAGATACGATGCGGAATAAGGGTCACCGAAGTGACCGAAGACGGCATCCGGCTTGGCGAAAAGCTCTTTCTGCCTGCTGAATTGGTCGTCTGGGCGGCCGGTATCAAGGCGCCGGAATTCCTGAAGGGCCTCGATGGCCTCGAAACCGACCGCATCAACCGCCTGATGGTCGATAAAACCTTGCGCGCGGTCGGAGATGACAACGTGTTCGCGATCGGCGACTGCGCGAACTGCGTGCTGCCGGGTGAAGACAACGCCTTGCCGCCGCGCGCCCAGACGGCCCATCAACAGGCAGACCACATGGCCAAGGTGATTGTAGCACGTCTCGCAGGGCAAATCGCGCCAGCGTATCGCTACCGCGACTACGGCTCGCTCGTTTCACTTGCTGACTACGGTGCTTTTGGTAGCCTCATCGGCGGACTGAAGATCGAGGGTCTTGTAGCGAGGCTCGTCTATCGCTCGCTGCACAAGATGCATCTCAGGGCGGTGCACGGGCTCGCCAAGACAACGCTCGCTTCGATCGGCGAGATGATCGTCAGGCGCGCCAGACCGCGGATCAAGCTTCACTGAGGTCGGCGGAGACGCTGCGATGGAAAAGTATGACGTCGTGATCCTGGGCGGCGGCAATGCAGGAATGGACGTCACGGTCGCGATGCGCGCCGCCGGACTCTCCGTCGCCATGATCGAGGCTCGCAATCTCGGTGGCACCTGTCCCAATCGCGGCTGCACGCCGAAGAAGGTGCTGGTCGCGGCGGCCCACGCGCTCGACGAGATCGCAAGGGCCGACACCCGTGCAATCAAGATCGAACCGCCGAGGCTCGATTGGCGAGCCTTGATCGAGCGAGAAAAGGATATCATCAGGGACATTCCATCCCGGCTGTCCGGATTGATGGCCAAGCGGGGCGTCGATGTAATCTGGGGCGAGGCGGCGTTCGTCGCCAGCAATGCCGTCCGCGTCGGCGCCCGAGAGCTCGAGGCCAGAAACATCGTCATCGCCACCGGCTCGAAGCCGCGCCCGCTGTCGATTCCGGGGTCGGAATTTCTAACCACATCCGACGATGTGCTGAACGATCCTGTGCTGCCGCGCGCCGTGGTTTTTATTGGCGGCGGCGTTGTCGCCTTCGAACTGGGCCACGTCTATGCGCGCGCCGGCGTTCAGGTCACCGTCCTCGAGGCACTGCCACAACTCCTCGGGGGCTTCGACGAGGATGCCGTTGCCCAAATCCGTGCCGAGAGCGAGCGGCTGGCCATCGGCATCCATACCAAGGCTTGGATCAAGAAGATCGAAGCGGCCGACGGGCGACTGCGGGTGAGCTTCGCGAAAGATGGCGTGGAGTGCAGTGTTGACGCTGATCGGGCCGTTAATTGCGCGGGACGCGTGGCCAATGTCGAGGGCCTCGATCTTGGGGCGGGTGTCATCGTGCATCGCGAAGGCCGCATCGAGATAGACGAGCACCTGCGCTCGCGTTCCAATCCCGATGTTTATGTCTGCGGCGATGCAATGTGGAACTCCCCGCAGCTTTCGCCGGTGGCGACCTATGAGGGCGGCATCGTCGGGCGCAACATCGTCGACGGGCCTAGGCATCGGCCCGACTATGGTAGCCTCGCTCTAAAGCATTCCGGCCGTGGCAAGCGTCGGAATGACCGAAGCCAAGGCGAGGGAACAGGGTCTGCGCATCAGGGTCCACGTCAACGACATGCAAGGCTGGTTCTCAGCCAGGACCTATGCCGAGGCGGTCGCATGGTCGAAGATAATTGTCGATGAGTCGACGGATCGCATCGTTGGAGCACATTTGGTGGGCCATGCCGGCGAGGAACTGGTCCACATCTTCGCGCTCGCCATGAAACACGGCATCACGGCGCGAGGTCTGTCCGAGATGGTCTACGGTTTCCCGACTTTTTCGGCGGATATCAGGAACATGATGTAACGCGTGGATCCGGCCGGCGAATAGAAGGTGAACCTGTCATGCGTCGATGCACGTAGGGCATCAAAACCATGCAGGAAAAACATGGCGAATGCCGAGGGGTTCCGGTGGTAGGCTGTGTGCGACATATGAAAGTGCAGATATGGCCGCTGACGATCAGGCAATGACATTCGAGCAGTCCGTCCAGGCAGCCATCGAACTTGATGCGCCTCTCAACGAACGGCTGGCGGTGATTGCCGCCGCGGTCCGGCGTATGAACTCCGAATTCGCCGACGCTGTAGAGCGACTGGTAGATCGCCTTGAGAAACAGGGAGCCGGAACCATGGCGCCGGCTCAGGGCGAGGTCATGCCGGATTTTCTGCTGCCTGACGACGAGGGCAAGCTCGTCAGCCTGGCCGAGATCCTGAAAAAGGGGCCAGCCGTCATCACCTTTCAGCGCGGTCATTGGTGCCCCTATTGCCGCTTGAACGCCATCGGCATCGTCGAGGTGCAGCGCGAGATCGTTGAACTGGGCGGACAGGTCGTCGTGATCATGCCGGAACGGCGCAAATTTGCCAAAGCCATGAAGGCCGCCGTTGGCGCGCAGTTTCCGTTTCTGATCGACATGGACAACGGCTATGCATTGTCTCTCAACCTTGCGATCTGGGTCGGCGCCGAGATGGAGCGGCTGATGGGGCTCGGGTTCGATCTCCCCAACTACCAGGGCAACAGCAGTTGGTTTCTGCCGATCCCGGCCACCTTCATCGTTGGAACCGACGGGATCATCACGGATCGCTTCGTCGATCCGGACTACCGCCGCCGCATGGATATTGACGAGATGATCGCGGCGCTCAGGCGGGCTCGCTGACGCCGAAGGACGACCAGTCTGCAGACCTCAGCAGGTTGAGCAGCGTTGTCGCGACAGGCGAGCGCTGCCTGCCTGCAACCGCATAGACGGAAACGGTTCGCGAGACGTCAAGATCACGAAGCTTGAGCCGTCGGGTGTTCGAGGATCGCGGTGCCGTAAGCGAGACAAAGCCAACCCCGGCATTCGCCTCCAGCAGGGCCAGCAGGTCCTGGTCGGTCTCGACCTCATGCGCGGTTCGAGGCGAATAGCCTTTTGCGGACAGGCAACGCGATAGTTCCTCGGAGGTCTCCCAATCGATCCGGCTAAGCACGGGCTCCGCAGCAAGCTGAGCCAACGCGACATCGGCCTCATTGCGGCGGGCCAGCGGATGATCGGAATTCACGGCGAGCTCGATTCCTTCCTGGAAAAGTGGCCATGTGTCGAGACGATCCCAGGCCTGGCCCAGCGGGCCCGCGACGGCCAGCTCGACTTCGCCATTTTTGAGGGCCTCAATGACAGCTGCTGGCGACCCGCGTTGGATTTTGAGATGCGCGCCGGGATAGGCCCGGAAGAGTTCCGTGAACGGCGAAACCAGCAGTGCGATGTTGATACTGTTGGAGATGGTCACGTTGAGAGGGGCCACATCGCTGCTTTGAACGGCTTTGGCCAGTGATTTGGCGGATGTGGCCGCGTCATAGCACTGCTGCAGCAACGGCAGCATGCGCCGTCCCAGTTCGGTAAGGTGCGAGTGCTGACGCTCGCGCCGAAGGAGTTCTCCACCTAGTTCCTCTTCAAGCGTCTTGATCGCACGCGTCAGCGCCGGCTGCGTGACGTTGCATTCCTCCGCGGCTCTGGTGAAGTTCAACGTATTCGACAAGGCCAGAAAATAGCGGACTTGCTGCATTTCCATGAATTTCGCCCCCTCAGCGAAAATGGTCTATCAGCGACGACGCATGTTCGTAGGCTAGCGCAATTCAGCGCTTTCGGCAAAGTACAGCCAGCCAGATGTCCGCTTTCACCAAGCCGGCTCCGAAAACTGTCGGTCTGCTTGCTTCACCATTCCAGACCGACGGCTAAGGCAGTTCTTCAGCCGACGACTGGGTCACTGAGGTGCCATCCCTATAAGTTGTCCCTTCTATCGCGAGAGTTTGGGACCGCTTCCTGCCTGGCAACGGCGAGCGCCGGCGGATATTCACCAAAGATCAAGCGAGCCTGATCGCCTTTCAACAGGCGACAACCGCCTCAACAATTTGCGGATGGTGCGCCCCCAAGGGGCCAATGCCTTGGTGTCAGCAGCTAACGCATAGAGATTTTTGTCACGAGGCGAGAATTCAACGCCAAGCTGGTCACGCTGATTGGCCTGCCTGGCGCGCCTATGCCGACGCCTTCGATGCTGAATTGCTCATCCGGTGCGGCGATCCAAAGCATGGCTTGGCCGTGATGTATTCAGCACTGACCAAGCTTCGAGCCGCAGGCTTCGTCCTTTACGACATGGCGTTCCGCGGAGTTGTCGCGGCAGGACTCGTCGCCGTTGGCGACAATGTCGGAGCCGCTGCCGAGCTTGATCTTGCTCTCGCGCAGTGCGCCAAAACTGGTGAAGGCTGGTGCCTGCCGGAACTTCAGCGCATCAGGGCAGAGCTGTATGCCGCTGTCGGTGAGCGCGATGCGGGCAAAAGACCTGCTGCGGCAAGCTTCTGAACTTGCATCTGTGCAAGATTCGGGGGTTGTGGCTCGCCAGCGTCGAAGCATTCCCCAGCCCGGTAGCGAGCGATGGGCCAGAAGCGCCTAGGCATCAAAGGCCATCTGCTCCGCTCGTTGGCCTGGGCTTCGGCTTCGCGGTTGTAACCGGCGGAGTTATTGGCTCCGGCATCATGCGCAAGCCGATCATCTCGCACAGCAGATCGGCATCGGACCTCTTCTCTACGAGCGTGGGGAAGCTCATCATGTCGTCGGTCATCGATCGTTCCTTCGAATCAGGTTGGCTTCAGCAGCCCGACCTTACTGGGGAACATCGATGAGCGCCCGCGAAGCCGCTCGCTCACTACAGCGCTGTTGAGGGCGCGCGAGCGAGCGACTTCGCTACCGCCGAGCTACACCACTCCAAGGGACACGACCGGCGCGCCCTGAGAGCCTGACTCAAAAGCCCACATTCTGAACAGCCCAAAGTCAGGCAGCCGCGACCGCCTCCCGTCGCGCGTTTCTGCGCAACGCCTCTGCGGGCACGCCGAAGGTCCGGAGGAACGCGCGACGCATGCGTTCGCGGTTCGCAAATCCCGTCTCCTGCGCCACGACGTTAACCGTGTGCCGCCCCTCTTCAACCATGAACCTGGCTGCCTCCAGCCTAAGCCGCTCCACGGCTTTTGCCGGTGACTGGCCGGTCTCAGCCAGAAAGGCACGACTGAACTGGCGGGGGCTGAGACTGGCGACCGCCGCAAGCTCCTCGATCGTGAGCGGATTCCGCAGATTCTGACGGATGTGCGCCAGGACCAATTCGATGCGATCGGACTTCGGCGTCATATCGAGGAGGGCGGAATGCTGTTTTTGTCCACCCATCCGACGCTGGTTCATGACCAGTAGCCTGGCGACCATTTTCGCAGCTTCGGGACCGAGATCATTGTCGATCAATGCCAGGACCAGGTCGATCCCGGCCGTCATTCCAGCCGACGTCCATACCGGACCGTCATTGATGAATATCCGGTCCTCCTCCGCCCTCACATCCGGAAACCGAGCCCTGAAGCTCGCTGCATGGGCCCAGTGCATCGTCGCGCGCCGACCCCTCAGAAGGCCCGCTTCAGCCAGCACAAACGCTCCGCTGCAGATGGAGGCGATGCGCCTCGACGCCTTGGCGGCCTCCTGCACGAACGCGATCATCGTCGCACCGGACGACGGCATGTCCATCTCGGTGATCGAGCCCACGATGACCGTGTCGAAGACTGGATCTCCAAACGCCTCGGTTTCCAGCATCATTCCGGAGGAAGACCGAACCGGACCGCCATGTTCCGACAATAAATGGATGTCGTAGCGCTGGTCGGCCGGGGGCAGGTTCACGATCTCGAACGCCGTCAGCGCCGCAAGGCTCATCAACTGAAACCGTTGCGGCACGATGAACCCAACTCGATGCATATCCACTCCTCGCGTCCGGAATTCGTACACTACCCGAATTTAGTGACATCCACGAGCGCTGATCCGAAACAGCCACTCGACGTCCGCACTCGACAGGCTGCGCGTGGCCCGGACCGACCCATGTCACGAATGGTGGCAAGAACGACCTACGCCGGAAACGCTTGAGCCGCTAAGGTACAAGGAACAAACAGCTCACGTCCCGCCTGACTCAGTTATCGCTCACTTCTCGGGCCGAGGCAGAGAAGAATATTCTTGGCCGTCATCAACGTAGTTCCGCGGCTGCACGGTCAGGTACTCGCAGATACGACTCTCCGGTAAGTCCGCAAGAGGCGAATCTTCTTGCGGCATGATCGTTAATCACGCGCCGACCTCAGCGCCTCCACGAGGAAGTTAGGATGATGCATGTCTTCTGATCCAGGCGAGTTCTCCGAGCACCGTATTCCGCGGGGCGAAGGAAGCCTCTACGCTCGAGATTATGCGGGTGCCGGCCCGGCGTTCGTGCTCATGCACGGCTTCCCCGACAATCTGCACATCTGGGACGATCTGGTTCCGCATTTGGTCACCAGCGGCCGGCGTGTCGTGACGTTCGATTTCCTGGGCTTTGGTGCCTCAGACAAGCCCGCCGGCGCCGCCTATAGCTTTAAGCAGCAACTGGGCGACCTTGAAGCGGTCGTCGAGGGTCTGGACCTGAGAACGATCGTTCCGGTCGCTCACGACTCCTCCGGGATGGCGACGCTCAACTACGCGCTCGCCCATCCGGGAAGCGTCGACTCCGCGATCATGCTCAACTCGGCCTATAGCGAGGACTCCACGGTTCTTTGGCCCGAGATGATCACGCTCTTTGCGACTCGCAGCATGCAGGCCCTTGCAATAGCGATCGCCCAGAGCCCCGAACAGTTAGGCTGGCTGCTGAAATGGCAGCAGAAGAAATTCCTGGACTCCTTGCCTGAGGCGCAAAGACCCCATTTCAGCGCGTTCATCGGTCCGCTGATCAGCGACAACTTCATCGCCCAACCCGGCGCCGGTCCTGCCTTCGTGCAGTTAGCGGCGGAATTCTTCGATGAACACGCCCGAAACGCCAAGCATCTGACGGCGCTCAAGACGCTCGATATTCCGGTCAAGCTGATCTGGGGACAATACGACCCCTACTTCCCCGTCGCCATGGCCGAGCGGCGTCAATCCCAGCTCAAAAATGCGTCCCTCACCGTCATACCGGCGGGCCATTGGCTGCAGGCCGATGAGCCCGCGCCGGTAGCGAAGGCGATGCTGTCATGAGCGGCTATGGACCCGCTTGGATCAAATCGGCCTCAGCGTGCTGGCTGGAGCCCTTATGGTGATCAGTTCCGAGGTTGGGTTTGGCTCAGCCTGCAGGTCAAGCAGCCCCGCACACCGCTAGCCCGCCCGTCATGGAAGTAACCCCCTACTAATGAAGGTTTTGACGACCATGTCAGACGACAAGAAATCCACGACCGTTGACGCCGAAATGAAGGCCGCGGCGGCCCTGACGACGAAGGTGTTGGCGATCGGTAGTTGGACAGCCAAGGCCACGCCGGAAACGCGGCCTCCTGTCATGCCGTTCGAGGCGCGCGACACCATGCGCCTGCAATTGGCTGGCAAGATCGACCAATGGTTCGCCAAGACCGATGGATCCGGCGCCGTGTTCCTGATGAACGTGACCGATCCCGCCGAGGCGCACGCATTGCTCGAGGTGCTGCCTCTTGGCCGCGCCGGCATGATGACGTTCGAACTCATCCCTGTGGGACCGCTTTGGCCCCTCGGCTTACTGCTGCGCGAACCGGCCAGATAGAACCGGCCGGTCCGGCCTCGGGTCGCAAGGCCCGAGCCGGCGCCCTTACGATCCATTTGCAAGGAGAACGGCCATGACCAACCGCAAGACAACGGCAGGCCTCCAAGTCCCGCGCCGCGCATTGCTTGTCGCCGCTACCGGCGTGGCTGCGACGGTCGCATTTCACCGATCAGCGTCTGCGGCCACCAACAAAATCCCCACAGCCCATTCTTCCAGCCCCGAGAAAGGTGCCAGCCCGATGACGACCGCGACAATGAAAGACGGCGCGAAGATCTACTTCAAGGACTGGGGCGCCGGCCCGGTCGTCACCTTCTCCCATGGATGGCCGCTCACCGCGGACGCCTGGGACGCCCAGATGCTGTTCCTGGGGAACAATGGCTACCGCGTCATCGCCCACGATCGCCGCAGCCATGGTCGGTCGGATCAGACCTGGACCGGCAACGACATGGATACCTATGCCGACGATCTCGCCACGCTCCTGGCGACGCTCGACATCAAGGGTGCAACCATGATCGGCCACTCGACGGGCGGCGGAGAGGTCGCGCGCTATATTGGCCGTCACGGCACGTCGCGTGTGTCGAAAGCGGTCTTGATTTCCGCGGTGCCTCCGCACATGGCGCAGACGCCCACGAACCCCAACAGCGCGCCGATGAGCGTGTTCGATGGCCTGCGCTCGAGCCTGGTTGCAGATCGAGCGGGGTTCTTCAAGGAACTGGCGATGCCGTTCTTCGGCTATAACCGTCCTAGCGCGAAGGTTTCGCAGGGGCAGATCGACTCCTTCTGGCTTCAGGGCATGATGGGAAGCCTCCAAGGCGAGTATGACTGCATCAAGGCCTTCTCCGAGACCGACTTCACGGATGACCTCAAGAAGATGACGATCCCAACCCTGCTCCTGCAGGGCGATGACGATCAGATCGTTCCGATCGATATTGCCTCCAGGCGTTCGGTGAAGATCCTGCCGAAGGCGACCCTGAAGGAATATGCCGGCGCCCCGCATGGCATGTGCGTCACCCACGCCGACCAAGTGAATGCAGACCTGTTGGCTTTCCTCAAAGGATGACGGGCGAAGTCATTTTGCCGATCGAGGTGCCGCGTGAAGCCATGGTGGTGCGGCGATGCATGTTCATTCTGAGCGAGGCGGAAGATGAACGAGACACAGTATGAACTTCCGATTCTCGTGACTGGCGCGGCCGGACGAATCGGCTCAGTAGGCCGAATCGTGACGGAACTGCTTCTCGCTCAAGCGATCACCGTCAAGGAACTCTGCACCCGCTATCTCGAAGATCTGAGGAATGGCCTTGTGCTCGGCAAGAGCGGGCGGCCTAAGGCCCGACGATCTCCACCGATGTCGGAAGCATAGAGCGCCACATCTTTCCTCTGCTCGGGCGTCGACGGGTCCGGGATTTGGCCAAGGCCGACATCACCCAAGCCATGAAGGACATCATGGCCGGCAAGACACGCGCCAACGTGAAGACGGAAAAGCTGCGTGGGCGAGCAATCGTGCGTGGCGGAGCCGAACAGCATCTCGGACGATCGGTCTCTTCGGCGGCATTCTCACCTACGCGGTCGAACTCGGCATCATCGAGCAGAACCCTGTGCATGGGTGAGTAAGCCGAAGGACCAGGTCAATGCGATCCGGACCACCGTCTGGCCGGCGGAGACGACCTGGCCCGGCTCGCCGAGCGTGTCGACCACCGTTCCATCGGCGTCCGCCAGCAGGACGGCGTATATCGCCTCATTCTCCGCGACCTTCGCTTCCGCCTCGGCGGCGGCGAGCTGGGCCGTGGCTGTGTCCAGCGCGGCCTTTGCCTGCTCGTAGCGCTGCCGGGGGACCCATCCGTCTTTCAGCAGATTGGCATATCGCCGTTCATCCGGTTGCGTCTGAGCCACGATCGCGCGCGCGCGGCAACAACGGCATTGTGCTTTGCCGTGAGCGCCAGGCGAAGATCGGTGTCGTCGATCCGCATCAGCGGCTGGCCGGCTTTGACCTGCTGGCCGACATTCACCAGCCGCTCGACGATCTTGCCGGGGACGCGGAAGCCGAGATTGCTCTCCACCCTCGCCCCTATGATGCCGGTGAAGCTGCGTTCGGAACCGCTTACCCGCGCTGCCGTCGCCAGCTTGACGACGGGCGGCTCCTGTCTTGGATCGTTCGCGGCGGAAGCCTCCTGCGCGGGATTGGCGAATGTGGCGAATGCCGTCGCCCCTGATACCGCGATCGCCCCTGATCCGGCCAGCAGGACCCCGCCCAGCATAATAACCGATCTCTTTTTCATGCCCGTCAGCCTCATGTCGAATTAGATTGCGTTCGAACTCTATAGGTTATAGATTACGAATGCAATCTAAAAAAGGAGATGATGATGCGCGTGAGTCGCAATCAGGCTGAGCAGAACCGGCAAACCGTGATCGATGTGGCCAGCCGGCTTTTTCGGGAGCATGGCTTCGACGGCATCGGCCTGAAGGATCTGATGAAGGGCGCCGGGCTAACCCAAGGTGCTTTTTACAAACAGTTCGCATCAAAGGAGGACCTGGCGGCGCAGGCGTCCAGGCGGGCGATGGAGAGCTCTGCCCACCGATGGGCGGAGGCAACTGCATCGAAACCCGAAGATCCAGTTGGTGCTGTGATCGAGTTCTACCTTAGTAGCGGGCATCGCGGAGAAAGGATGGACGGCTGCCCGGTTGTGGCGCTCGGTTCGGATGCCGCCAGGCAAGGCAGCGACGTCAAAGCGTCATTCGAAACGGGGATCAGGAAATACCTCGACCTGCTCGGCGGTTGGGTTGGCGATGCGCGCCAAGGGGATTCCCGCGACAAGGCCATGGCAATTCTCTCGACCATGGTCGGCGCGGTCATCCTTTCGAGGGCCGTCAATGACGAGGGGCTGTCGGAGCAATTCCTGCAAGCGGCCGCCGAGAGCATACGGGCGGGGCTGGCCGCTGGTCGCCAACGGGGATCGGCCCAATGACAATGGCTTCTCCAACCAAGGGACGACGGGCGTCTTGGCGCCACTGGCTGGAAGAATTGCGCCGGTTTGAGGAGGCGATCGACACCACCGAGCTGGATCTCCTCGAAAGGCGAGTCAGGGAAGCGCAAGTCTCGGAGTTGCGTGCAAGGGCGAGGCAGCAGTGATGCTCACATCTTCGATTGCGAGCTTTTCGGTCGTTTGCACGCCGAGCGGCGAAACGGTCATCCAGCTCGGCTGGCTGCCGGATCCGGGCCAGCCCCGAGCCACACCGGTTGGCACCGGAAGAGTGCTGGAATCGAAAGGAGAATAGATGCGGCGGATTGTTGTTACGGGCATGGGCGCGGTTACCCCCCTTGCCGCCAATGTCGAAAGGTCTTGGTCGCGCCTCCTGGCCGGCCGCTCGGGCATCCGGAGGCTGGCCGACGAGATTGTTGGAGATTTGCCCGCGAAGGTTGGCGGCGTGGTTCCTCTCCGGGAGGAAGACCCGGAAGCCGGCCTCGATGCGAATGCCTTCGTGGCTCCAAAGGATCAGCGAAGAATCGATCGCTTCATTCTCTTCGCGCTGGCTGCGGCGGAAGAAGCGCTTGCCCAGTCTAGGTGGAAGCCGGCCTCGGAAAACGAGCGGGCTCGCACCGCGACGATCATTGCTTCAGGCGTCGGCGGGTTCCCCGCCATCACCGAGGCGGTGCGCACGGTCGATCAACGCGGCGTCCGGCGTCTTTCACCGTTCACGGTGCCGTCTTTCCTGGTGAATCTCGCTGCGGGCCACATCTCGATCCGCCACGGCTTCAAGGGCCACATCGGAGCACCGGTGACGGCGTGCGCTGCCGGCATCCAGGCGATCGGCGATGCGGCCCGTATCATCCGCGCCGATGAAGCCGACATAGCCGTGTGCGGAGGCACGGAAGCATGCATGAACACCGTCAGTCTCGGCGGTTTTGCAGCCGCACGCTCGCTCTCGACATCCTTCAACCACCGCCCCGACCAGGCCTCCCGTCCATTCGACATGTCGCGGGACGGCTTCGTCATGGGCGAAGGCGCTGGCATCCTCGTCATCGAGGAATTGAGCCATGCGCTGGCGCGCGGCGCGGAGCCGCTCGCTGAGGTCGTTGGCTATGGCACGACGGCAGACGCCCATCACGTTACTTCCGGCCCCGAGGATGGCGATGGCGCGCGGCGCGCCATGGAGATCGCGATTGCCCAAGCAGGCATTTCCCCCCGCGAGATCCGCCACCTCAACGCGCACGCGACCTCCACGCCGGTGGGCGACCTGGGCGAAATCGAAGCGATCAAAAGCGTCTTCGGCGCGGATTTCTCGATCGCCGTCAGCGGAACCAAGTCGGCGACCGGACACCTGCTCGGGGCGGCCGGCGGGCTTGGCGCGATCTTCACGATCCTGGCGCTCAGGGATCAGGTGGCACCGCCGACTCTCAATCTGAGTGCGCCCGATCCGGCGGCCGACGGAATAGACTTCGTGGCAAACGAGGTCCGGCCGATGGAGATGGACTACGCGATCGCCAACGGTTTCGGCTTCGGAGGCGTCAATGCCAGCGTGCTGTTCCGGCGCTGGGACGGAGACGGCGCGAACGGTCGAGCCGCTCCCGACTGACGCTTTCGCTCCAGACTTCTCGCTGCTCCAATCCAACCCCAAGAAAGTGATCTCCATGAATAAGACCAATCCTGGCGTCGCCATCGCCACAGGGGCATCCTCCGGCATCGGGCAAGTGACAGCCAAGGCCCTGCAGAATGCGGGCTTTCGCGTGTTCGGAACCAGCCGTCGCGCGGTCTCCAAGAAATCCGACGGCATCACCATGCTGACCTGCGACGTGACCGACGACGCGTCCGTCGCGAAGCTGGTCGACGAGGTGCTGGCCGAGGCCGGGCGCATCGACCTGCTCGTCAACAATGCCGGCATGGGCCTGCTTGGCGGCGCGGAGGAGTCCTCGACCACCCAGGCTCAAGCGCTGTTCGACGTGAATGTCTTCGGCGTCATCCGAATGACCAACGCGGTGCTGCCGACCATGCGACGTCAGGGAAAGGGCAGGATCGTCAATCTGAGCTCGGTGCAGGGGTTCATCCCGGCTCCCTATTTCGCGCTTTATTCGTCGACCAAACACGCCGTTGAAGGCTATTCCGAATCGCTCGACCACGAACTGCGGCCGTTCGGAATTCGCGTCGCATTGGTCGAGCCGGCCTATACCCAAACGTCGTTCGAAGACAATCTGGCCAGACCTGACCAGGTGCTCGACATCTATGACGCCGCGCGTGCCGGCATGGCCGTAGCCGTGCGGAAGGCGATGGAAAAAGGCGATACGCCCGAAGTGGTCGCCAACACCGTTCTGGCGGCCGCGACCGACCCTACGCCGAAGCGGCGCTATGCGGCGGGAAAAATGGCGCGCCAGGTCAGTGTCCTGCGCCGCTTCGTCCCCGCATCCGCATTCGACAAGAGCCTGCGAAAGCAGCTTGGCCTGCCGGTCTGACGTGGCGGCGGTTTACGCACGACAGGACATCCCATGAAGATAGGAATTATTGGGGGGGGGCAACATCGGCGCCGCCTTGGCGCGGAAGCTTGCGGCGCGCGACCACGAGGTCAAGCTCGCCAACTCGACGGGGCCAGACACCATTCGTGATCTGGCCCGCGACGTTGGGGTACCGCCGTGATGAAGGAGGAAGCTGTGCGGGGCGTAAGTGGCAAGGCCATAGGCGTACGCTCCGCCAAGCTCGTAGTTGTCGAAACCGACAATGGCCATGTCCTGCGGCACGCGCAGCCCAAACTGGCCCCGGATTTCGTCGAGCGCACCAATGGCCAGGATGTCGTTCTCGCACATGAGAACATCGACCCTGTCCTTGGCCTGCGTATTCTGAAGATAGTCGCGAACGACGTCGGCCCCGGCCTGGGCGCTGTACCGTTCGGCCGAGATCACCGCGATCTCATCGACGCGGCCGGCGCCGGGAGATGACGATCTTGGCGCTACGTACGTTGTCGGCGATGAACTCGCTTTGGTAGCATTCTGCCGTACCATCGCGCAGACATTAGGACTCAGCGAAGTCGTCGCCGGTCCCGCTTGAGCGCGAGGCCGACAACCATTTCGACCATATGCCGCTTCAACGCATCCTGGCCTCTTGCGTCGAACAGATCGTGGCCGAAAATGCGCGAGAAGGTGGCACGGTTCGAGACGTTGAAGAAGCTCATCGCGCTGATGTGCCAGTGCAGTTCGAGCGGCGTCACGTCGTCACGAAACAGGGCCGCTTCGCGGCCGCGCCGGCAGATCGCCTCCAGCTTCTGGATGGCGCCTGCATTGAGCAGGCTTATCAGCTCCGACTGCCCCATATATTCGGCGTGGTGTATGTTTTCGATCATGACGATACGGATGAAGTCCGGATGTCGGCTGTGGTGTTCGAAAGTGAACTCGGCCAGTCTCGTCAGCGCTTCGAGCGGCGGCAGATCATCAAGCTCGAGTTCCTGTTCGCCGGCACGGACCTCCCGGTAGGCCTCTTCCAGAACCTTGCCGTAGAGTCCTTCCTTGTCGCCGAAATAATAGTAAATCATGCGCTTCGACGTGTTCGTCTTGGCCGCGATCTCATCGATGCGCGCGCCCGAGAGGCCGTTGGCGGCAAACTCCGTCATCGCCACGGCAAGAATGTTCTTGCGCACGCCCGCCGGATCCTGCTTCCAGCCGCTTCGCCCGCTTGCCGGTTTTTCGTCCATGATAGGCCCAATTCTCCCACCGCAGGGTTACCCTAGCGCGGGT
>NZ_RZRY01000730.1:0-2948 GCF_003998035.1 Mesorhizobium sp. M2A.F.Ca.ET.039.01.1.1
CTCACGATCTATATCGTGCTCGGCATGCTCTATGAGAGCTTCATCCATCCGCTCACCATCCTCACCGGCCTGCCGTCAGCGGTGCTTGGCGCGGTGGTGGCGCTGCGCTTCGCCGGCATGGACCTTTCGGTCATCGCGGTGATCGGCATCCTGATGCTGATCGGCATCGTCAAGAAGAACGGCATCATGATGGTCGACGTCGCGCTGGAGCTGAGGCGACAGGGCATGTCGGCGAAGGAGTCCATCCATAAGGCCTGCCTGATGCGTTTCCGGCCGATCATGATGACGACGCTGGCCGCGCTGATGGGCACCTTCCCGATCGCGCTCGGCACCGGCGCCAGCGCCGAATTGCGCCAGCCGCTCGGCATCGCGGTGGTAGGCGGCCTGCTCGCCTCGCAGGCGCTGACGCTGTTCGTCACGCCGGTGATCTACGTCTATTTCGAGAACTTCTCGGGCTGGCTGCTCAGCTTTTCGTCGAGAAGGAACCAGCCGGCGCTGCATGTGGTGGAAGGCGGCGAGCAGGGCTCGCTGTTCGACGGCGAGTCGGAACCAAAGAAGGTGGCGGCCGAGTAGGAGCATGATCCCGAAAAGTTGCAGACTTTTCGGACAAGATCATGCCTCAGAAGACAAACCTGGAGGGAAGCCTCAGTTTCGCTCCAGTTCCACTGGCCCAAGGCGTCGCGCTTGCGGCCAACGGCGGCCGATCCTAGTCTTGCGTCATGACCCACGATCATGACCACGACAACGAGCTCGATCCGTTCGCGGCGCGCGTGCGCGCGCTGGAGACGATCCTGACCCAGAAAGGCCTGATCGATCCGGCGGCCATCGACGTCATCGTCGATACCTATGAGACCAAGATCGGTCCGCGCAATGGCGCGCGGGTGGTGGCGAAGGCCTGGAACGATCCGGCTTACGCCGAATGGCTAAAGCTCGACGCGACCGCCGCGATCGAATCGCTCTCCTATACCGGCCGCCAGGGCGAGCACATGCAGGCCGTGTTCAACACCGAGGAGACGCACAATCTCGTCGTCTGCACGCTGTGCTCCTGCTATCCGTGGTCGGTGCTCGGCCTGCCGCCGGTCTGGTACAAGGCGCCGCCTTACCGCTCGCGGGCGGTGATCGATCCACGCGGCGTGCTGGAGGAATTCGGGCTGACGCTGCCCAAGGACAAGAAGATCCGCGTGTGGGATTCGACCGCCGAGCTTCGCTATCTGGTGGTGCCGATGCGACCCCGCGGAACGGAAGGCTGGAGCGAGGAGCAGCTCGCCGAGCTGGTCAGCCGCGACGCGATGATCGGCACGGCGCTGGCCAAAGAGCCGGAAGCGGAGCCGGCATGAACGGGCCGCAGGATCTCGGCGGACAGATGGGCTTCGGGCCGGTCGCACCCGAGAAGGACGAGCCTTATTTTCACGCGGCATGGGAAAGACGGGCGTTGGGCGTGACGCTCACCGCCGGCTCCATGGGTGCCTGGAACATCGATGAAAGCCGGCATGCCCGGGAATCGCTGCATCCCGCCGACTACTATTCGTCGAGCTACTACCAGATCTGGATCAAGGCGCTGGAAACGCTGCTGAAGCGCCATGGCTTCGTCACCGAGCGCGACCTTGCCGCCGGCAAGGCGCTCGATCCGGCCGCGACGCCGAAAAGGGCGCTCAAGGCAGCGGACGTCCCGGCCGTGCTCGCCAAGGGCGGGCCGTGCGACCGGCCCGTCGCCATGCCGGCATGGTTCCAAGCAGGCGATCGTGTGCGGACGAAGAATTTCAACCCGACCGGACATACGCGCCTGCCGCGCTACGCGCGCGACAAGGCCGGGAGGATCGAGGCCGTTCGCGGCGGCTTCGTCTTTCCGGACAGCAATGCGCATGGCAAGGGCGAGAACCCGCAATGGGTCTATACCGTGGTGTTCGACGGGGCCGAAATCTGGGGCGAGGGCGCCGATCCGACGCTCAGCATCTCGATCGATGCCTGGGAGAGCTATCTTGAGCCGGCATGAAGGCGCCTTGCCGGCGGGCTTCGACGAGCCGGTCTTCGCCGAGCCGTGGCAGGCCGAAGCCTTCGCCCTGACCGTTGCGCTGCACGGCAAAGGCCTGTTTTCGTGGAGCGAATGGGCGGAGGCGCTGTCCGCCGAAGTGAAGAAGCCTGGCGCGGCGAGCGACGGCCACGACTATTACGAGCACTGGCTGGCGGCGCTGGAGAAGCTTCTGGCGGTCAAGGGCGTTGCCGGCAAGAATGATGTCGATGCGCTTGCCGCCGCCTGGGAACGCGCCGCGCACGCAACGCCACACGGCAAGCCGATCCTGCTGGAGAATGATCCGGGCGCTAGCCCGTAGATCGTCTTTGTTCTCTTTACGTTCCTATTTCTGGCTGATAGCCTGGGCTATCGAAGGTGGCCGCTTTGTCGCCGACAACGGTCGGTATTGCGGCCAATCTTGTCTTTCGCTTGCGAATCCGGTCTGTCGCACTGATGGAATTTTCTCCCCAACAGGACGAGGCTCTGAAGGCGGTCGGGCGCTGGCTCAAAGAGGGCCGGCCGCAGGTCTTTCGGCTGTTCGGCTATGCCGGCACCGGCAAGACGACGCTGGCGCGCTATTTTGCCGAGCATGTCGACGGCCAGGTGCAGTTCGCCGCCTTCACCGGCAAGGCGGCGCAGGTGCTGCGCTCCAAGGGGGCGACCAACGCCCGCACCATCCATTCGCTGATCTATAGACCGAAGGGTGAGGAATCGGTCGAGGACGAGGTGACCGGCAAGACCTCGATGTCGCCGACCTTCTCGCTCAACCGGCAAAGCCCGATTTCGCGCGCCAAGCTCGTCGTCATCGACGAATGCTCGATGGTCGACGAGCAGCTCGGCCGCGACCTGCAGAGCTTCGGCACGCCGATCCTGGTGCTTGGCGATCCGGCGCAGCTGCCGCCGATCTCGGGCGGCGGCTTCTTCACTGAGCATGAAC
>NZ_RZRY01000731.1:0-2943 GCF_003998035.1 Mesorhizobium sp. M2A.F.Ca.ET.039.01.1.1
ATATTGGCGAACGGGCCGCCATGCACGAAGGCCGGGTTGTTCTCCAGCGTCTGCACCAGGTTGGGCTGCATGGCATCCTTGAGCAAAACCGCCATGGCGCCGTCGGCCTTGAGGTCGCGGGCATAGACCGGCGACTTGTCGCGGCGATAGGCGACGATGATGTCGCCGAGACGCTTCTCGAGGTCCTTGAGGTCGGTGGCAAGGCACAGGATCGCCATCACTTCCGAGGCGACGGTGATGTCGAAGCCGGCTTCACGCGGATAGCCGTTGGCGACGCCGCCCAGCGAACAGATGATCTCGCGCAGCGCCCGGTCGTTCATGTCCATGACGCGGCGCCAGGCGACGCGGCGGGTGTCGATGCCGAGCTCGTTGCCCCAGTAGATGTGGTTGTCGATCAGCGCCGACAGCAGATTATGCGCGGTGGTGATGGCGTGGAAATCGCCGGTGAAGTGGAGGTTCATGTCCTCCATCGGCACCACCTGCGCAAGGCCGCCGCCGGCGGCACCGCCCTTGACGCCGAAATTCGGACCGAGCGAGGCCTCGCGGATGCAGATGATCGCCTTCTTGCCGATGCGGTTGAGGCCGTCGCCGAGGCCGACCGTGGTGGTCGTCTTGCCTTCGCCGGCGGGCGTCGGGTTGATGGCGGTGACCAGGATCAGCTTGCCATCCTTGTTGCCCTTCACCGACCTGATGAACTCGGCCGAGACTTTGGCCTTGTCGTGGCCATAGGGCAGCAGATGCTCGGTCGGGATGCCGATTCTGGCGCCGATCTCCTGGATCGGTTTCTTCTTGGCGGCGCGCGCGATCTCGATGTCGGACTTCACTTCGGCCATGACGGCTTTCCTCTGGAGTAGGCGGTGGAGGGGAGGGGTTCGATCATTCGTGCATGGTCGAAACGCCGCCCGGACGCAAGGTCATGTTCTAACCTTGTCGCTGGCGCGGCGTCAACTTCCATGCAACTATGTTTCCTGTTAAGAAAGAGTGTTCCTGTCGCCGGGCCTCTTCCAAGGCAGCCGTCTCGGGCCCGGTCGTTGCGCCGTATAGAAGCCAGAGCGGGGGCGGTTTCGCCGTCTCAAAACAGCCGCCTAATGCGCGAAAAGCGACAGGGGCCACGGCGCAAATCCGCCATCGTCCTGTCGGCCCGAGACGGTGCTATTGGGTCAGAACGTTGCTGATCTCGACCATGTTGGAGCGCACGCGCAGGATGTAGAAGCCCATCGTCGTCAGATGCGTCGGCAACAGCCAGCCATCCTCGCGGCCATTGGCGATGATGAAGGGCTGGATGCGTAGCGCCGAGACGAACTGCGAATCCATCGTGTCCCACAGGCTCTGCAGGTGCTTTTCCTTGAGCACGTCCTCGAAGTCGGCCTGGGCGCCCTTCATGAGGCCGTAATAGGCATAGAGCTGGCCATAGGCGAACCAGAAGCGGTCGTCGGCGCGGGTATCGAACCATCCGTTGTTGTGGTTTTCGGCGCGCTCCTTGAGGATCGCCGAAGTCGAGCCGATATCCGAAGCGATGCGGTCGATATATTGCTTGAGATTGTCGGCGCGCGCGTCGAACGTCGCCTGGCAGGTGGCGAGCCGGGCGTTGAAGGAACGCAGCTTGCGCACCGCGTCGCGATAGTAGCTCGGCGTCGGCGTCTTGGGGCCGAAGGGGTTCAGGCCGAAATACCAGGTGTACTCGTCGAACTGCAGATTGCCGCGTGCGTCCTGCAGGTCGGCATCGATCTGCGAAGTCGTGCGCACGCGGCCGAGATTGTCGGCAAGCTCGGTCGCGGTGCGGCGCACCGCCTGGTTGATGCCGCGCTGGAAGGACGCCTTGTTGTCCATCCAGGGCGTGTTGTCCCAGTCGATGCCGAACAGGCCGAGCTTGTAGAGGATCATCGACGAGATCCAGGCATTCTGGTTGACGTTGAAGTCCGTCAGGTCGGCGGCGACCTGGGCGATCGCCGAGTTGCCGCAGGTCTTGGCCGTGTCGGTGCCAGCGCCGGCGGAGACCTGCTCGCCGGCCGACACGTTGCGCTTCTCGAATGTGTAGGTGTCGGGATAGTTCGGGTTGAAATTGTTCCACCACTGCGTGGCGTAGAAGAAATTGGCGTAGAGGCCGATCAGCACCAGGAGGGCGAGACCGACCACCGCCTTCAGGATCCAGCCGCGCTGTCCGTACCAGCGGCCGACCCACATGAACGGCCACAGAATGACGCCGATGACGAAGCCGATGCCGCGGCCGATCCACTGGAAGATCTGGGTGAAGAAGTTCACGATTGGGTCGAGCATGGCTGTGGCACCCCCTTAGAGCATTTCACCGTTTCAAGGGAAACGGCGATCTGCCTTAACCCTTTGTTTTGGCGCAATTCCGGGCGGAAAACCGCCCAGACTTTTCTAGTCAGTCAGGCCGTAAAGGCGCGCGCGGAACGCCGCCTTGTCCTTCAAATATGTGGTTTTCAGAACGTCCACAACATGGCTTCGCCAGGCGTCGCTGTAGCTCTCATAGTCCTTGTAGAAGCCGGGCTTGTTGAAGACGTAGCGCGAGACGAAGTCCTGCGGCACGAAATCCGAGATCAGCTGGTTGGTCAGCCAGGCATCGGGATGTTCGGGCTTGGCGCGCACGACCAGGAAGCGCTGGCGCGGCGGCACGTCCTCGATCTTGAGATGGCCGAGTTGGGCGATCTCGCGCTTGGCGGCGTTGAGGAAGGGAAAGTTCCCGTCCTGGGCGATCAGGTCGGCATGGCCGTGGATCCAGGTCTGCAGCCAGACCTTGTCAACATCGGTTAGGTTGCGGTTCGGCTCGGTGTCGCGGATCAGCGCCCGCACCACCATTTCGGCGCGATGCTCGAGATAGCCGGAGGCTTCGATCCAGGAGGCGCGCGGCAGCTCTATGCGGCCGGTCGCGGCGAGGAATTTGAACACCTTGTCGGCGTCCTTGATCGACAGATAGCTCAC
>NZ_RZRY01000732.1:0-2935 GCF_003998035.1 Mesorhizobium sp. M2A.F.Ca.ET.039.01.1.1
GTATATAATTGTATATCCTTCCGTCGAAGCATGTGATGAAGGTCGCATGCTTTTTCACATCCAGCTCGGCACCATCCGGCAGTTTGTCAAAATGCCCATCAATAATCCCAAAAACCTTGTTTCCTAAGTACGCTTGTGCGCCTGACGAGCCATAGCCAGTGTCGCAATCGGTAGCTGCGACGTTAGACAGGGAGCCATCTGGGAAGTTATACCACCCCACGCGAGTGCATGTTGTAATGGTAATTGTATCCTTTGGGTGCCCCCTTGAAGTTGTCCGCTAGGTTGGAAATGATGGTGACCGTGGCTGAGATGTCTGCGACCACGTCGACAATAATGTTTGCGTACGGTACCGCCTTCCCGCCAGAGGGTGCGCGCTTCAGGCGAGCAACAGCGAAATCGTCGCTGCGATAGCGAAGTTCTATTTCTCCCGTGTTCATATTATGCCGATAATAAGCATCATCTATGTACTCTACATCTACCAGAGGAATCAGATCGACATTGTAGATATGTTCGAAATAGCATCTATGAATGTCAGATATTTTCTCTACATCAGCAGTTAAGATAAAGTTGTGCCGATTTACTATTATGATATCTTCTTTAAAAGCGAGGAAGGCATTGGCTTTAGCGCTATTGGATTTAATATATTGAGCGGAAGGGAACTTCCCTTTTCTCGGTGAGGAGGATAAGCAGTACAGGCGACCCTGAGCTTTCTCCAGCTCGGGATTTGAGCTTGGATCCCGTACCTGGCGCCCTTCGGGGCCGATCAGTGCGATGTTCGAGTAGTGTGTAGGAGGCGCGGTAACCTGAGACTCCGCTAGATAGGGAGTGATCGCAGCCACGTGAGGGCTAAGTAGCCAGATTGAGAATAGAAGGCTAACCACTTTTGATCCCCATGACTGCGGTAAGCTAGGCTCCGTAGGCTCATCCTCTATTTACGGCTCGTCTCTATTTGGTCGTAGATATCAAGATAGCTTGCCGTCAAAGCGCCGCCTATCAAAATTCTGCATCCAAAGTATTCCGTTATGTTCCAACGTGTTGCGCGATAGGCGCGGACCGTTCACGAAGCTTTTGCAGTATTTTCTTGCCAACGACTTGCCGGGTCGTCAAATCACGACCTCACCCTCCCCGGCGGCAGGCCCTAATTCGGGAGCAACGCCAATCTCGAGCACTTCAGGCTTGGACGGACCGCCTGAGGCCAGTCGCAGAACCGACGGCTATCACTTGACGGCGCACGACGCTCCAGGCGGGCAATCGTTGTAGCTGCCGCCCCCACTGTTGTTCTGTGGTGGAATGTATGGACGACCGCCGCCGCCCCCGCCTCCATTTAGCACACCGCTGCCGACGACGGCACCAAGGATGCCGACGACGCCTTCGACTACCTGCTGGTCTCCATTGGTCCAATTCCGTCGCTGGGCTGGTCTCGGTCTTGCCGAGTCAGCGGCAGCGAGCCGGCGCAACTTCTGTCCTGCACTTGTATACTTGTTGCCGACGAAGACAGACCAGCAGTATGTCCAATGACTGCTATTACAGATTCCGTTAGCGGCATTGAGGGCCGCCTGGCCGGAACTATAGTTGCCTCGTGAATAACACTGGGCGTGCCAATGGCCGCCTGTGCTGGTGAAGCCTACTACCATGGCCTTGCCTGGCGACATTCGTCTATAGCTGGCCATGAAGCGGGCGTCTCTCGTGCACGTGTTGTATGCGAGAGTTCCCCATGTGTCGGCCCGGCTTGGTGCGGTTGGGCCAAAATAAAGCAGGCTTAGACTGAGTGTGGTGATCAGCATTGCTCGCATTAACCCCTCCAGTTTACGCTTCTTTCGCGCTTCGATCAGGATCGGAAGCCTACTCGCCGTGCTCTAAGGCGCATGACCCGTTTGGGTTACACTGCGGTCGAACGCGACGAGGCCTGCGTCTCCCGGAGCCGCAACGCCTTTCTCTCGGATTCCTTGTCTCCTGCCTATCGTCGAGCGCGGCTCTCAGGCGTCCCGGTCAGGAGAAGTGCCGAGCAGGTGCAGGCGCGATTGGGATTCGTGCCGCTGAATGGTCGGCCAACCATGTCTTAGTCTCGCGCTGTCACAGGGGATGTGAGATGGACGGCAGCAGGAAAACCATGTGCTGTTGTTCGCAAACTAGGAGCGACCGAAAGCCTGCAGAGCGGCGGTGCCATGTCGCAATTTGGGTCGGCTGACGCTGACGTTGCCCCAGTTTTTTGTCCGGTTTTGAGTTCGGTTCCGGCGTGGGTTGTGCCCTGCTGGCGGGTGAAGCGACGGGCACGGGCGGAGCCTTTGGCATAGCGCAGCGCGAGCGACCGTCGCGGATTGAAGGTGTGTAGATGGGGTATTCGGCTTACGCCCCTTCTTCAACGGTGATGCAAGAAGGTGCTGCGCTTCGAGCTGATGATAGAACGTGGTCTGTCCAAACAGCCACAAGCATCAGGAAAGGAAGCGCAGCATGAAGCACTTTATCGGCCTCGATGTCTCGGTGAAAGAGACCTCTGTTTGCATGGTCGACGAGACCGGCAAGATTTGCCGCGAGGTGAAAGTCGTCAGTCACTCCGACGATCTCCTCGCCGTCCTGAAGGATCCTACCTTGAACATTGAACGGGTCGGTCTCGAGGCCGGGCCCTTGTCGCAATGGCTTTTTGAGGGGCTGGCGTGCGCCGGGTTGCCGGTCATCTGCATCGAGACGCGTCATGTGAAAGCGTTCCTGAAGGCGCAGCCGAACAAGACGGATCGCAATGACGCGCGCGGCATCGCGCAGATGATGCGGGTCAATCTGTACCGCCCGGTGCATGTGAAGACGCTCACAAGCCAGAAGCGGCGGGCACTCTTGACGGCCCGCAAGCTGCTGCAGGGAAAGGCGATCGCCATCGAGAACGACATCCGCGGTCTTCTGCGCAACTTCGGCCTCAAGGTCGGTGTTGTGGGAACGGTGA
>NZ_RZRY01000733.1:0-2928 GCF_003998035.1 Mesorhizobium sp. M2A.F.Ca.ET.039.01.1.1
GCGCCAGCCTCGGTCAAAGCGACGCTACGCGTGGTGCGGTTGAAGAGCCGCACGCCAAGCTGTGTTTCCAGACGGCGGATGGCTTCACTGAGCGCGGAGGCGCTGCCCGCCGTGGCGCGGGCGCCTTCGCGAAAGCCGCCGGCGCGCGCCACGGCCATAAACGCCTGAAGATCGTTGAGATCAGCCGCCATTGTTCCTAATTCCGCACAAGCCGTACCGGTTATACCCGGTTATCGGGACAGCGGCCATGAGCTATCTCCCTCGTCGACAGCGAAGGAGACCACGATGTCCAGCGTAAACAAATCCGGCACCTATAAACTCGGCGACCGTTCGGTCCGCCGCCTCGGCTACGGCGCCATGCAGCTCGCAGGCAAGGGCGTGTTCGGTCCGCCGAAAGATCATGACGCGGCCATCGCCGTGCTGCGCGAAGCGGTAGCGCAAGGCGTGAACCATATCGACACCAGCGATTATTACGGGCCCTATGTCACCAACAGGCTGATCCGCGAGGCGCTTGCGCCCTACCCCGACGACCTCACCATCGTCACCAAGATCGGCGCCCGCCGTGGCGAAGACGCCTCCTGGCTGCCGGCCTTCACAGCCGACGAGCTCGAGCAGGCCGTGCACGACAATCTCCGCAATCTCGGTCTTGAGGTGATGGACGTCGTCAATCTGCGCATCATGTTCGGGGTGCATGGTCCGGCCGAAGGTTCCATCGAGGCGCAGGTCACCAAGCTTGCCGAGCTGCAGCGCAAAGGCCTGGTGCGCCATATCGGCTTGAGCAACGTCACCCGCGCGCAGATCGCGGAAGGCCGCAAGATCTGCGACATCGTCTGCGTGCAGAACCAGTACAATCTGGCGCACCGCGACGATGACGCGCTGATCCATGAGCTGGCTCGCGACGGCATCGCCTATGTGCCGTTCTTCCCGCTCGGTGGGTTCAGCCCGTTGCAATCGTCGACGCTGTCCGACGTGGCCGACCGGCTCGGCGCGACGCCGATGCAGGTGGCGCTGGCGTGGCTGCTGCAGCGTTCGCCCAATATCCTTTTGATACCGGGCACCTCTTCGGTCGCGCATCTGCGGGAGAATCTGGCAGCCGCGGAGTTGGAGCTGTCGGCTGATGTGTTGAACGAGCTGGATGGCGTGGCGAAAGCTGCGTAGGTCGGCGCAGCACCCCGCCCGCGCCTGCGGCGCGACCTCCCCATCGAGGGGAGGTAGGGCGCCGCGCTTTATGCTTGAACGCCAGTTTAGCATTCAGGATTACCGCACCGCAGGCATGCAGCGACGGCAGTTTGGCACGACGTTCTACCTCCCCTCGATGGGGAGGTCGGCGCGAAGCGCCGGGCGGGGTGAAGCGCCGACGCCAGCTAATTAATGCTCGCCGTATGCGCCGGCTCGGCCTGCCTGATGTCCGTCGTATAAGGCACCCGATAGCCATTCGCCGCCAGCCACTCGATCGCCGCTTTCGGCTCGTCGGTCTGGATGATCGTTGAGCCGCGGTCGACCCAGAAACCCCAGGCTTCGCGTGGCAGGCCGGCGGCGACGGCGAGTTCGTCGCCACGGCCGCCGGCGAGGAAGCCGCCCGGCTTGTGCACGATGGCGTAGGTGTCGGCCCAAAGGTGCCAATCGCCGCGAGCCGCTTCCGCGCGCATATGGTTGCTGAACAGCGGCCCGCCAGAGGCGGTCAGCGTCTCGGCGCCGTTGCGCCAGTTGATCAACTCGATGGCGCGCGGCGCGAACACCTTGTCGACCTCATCGGCGAAGGCGGCATCATGCACGGCGTCGTCGGCGAGGATCGGCATGAACTGAAAGCCGCCGCCTGCGCTTGCAAGCGCGGCACTGGCGGCATCGATGCGCTGCGGGTTCCAGAGGTTCTCCTTGACGATCACCTGGTCGGCCATGCCGAGGTCGCGCGCCTCCGCGACCATGCCCGGCAGGTCGGTCACCTCCAGCTTGTTGTCGAGGTTGATCAGGATCCTGTCCCTGGTCGTCAGCAGCATCTCGCGCAGCGTCGACACCGTCTCGTTGGTGACGGCGCCCGTGCCCTCGATGACCAGCCGGCAGTTCTTCAGCTCGGCCAGCGTGTAGTTCACGACCTCCCCCTTGCAGGTGGTGGTGCGGTCGAGCCAGCTGTCATGCATGATGACGAACTCGCCGTCCTTCGCGCGCCGGACATCGACCTCGATGATCTCGGCGCCGATCGCGATCGACCCTTCGACCGCGGCCAACGAGTTTTCGGCATAAAGCGTCTTGCCGGCCTGCATGCTGCCGGCGCGGTGCGCGGCGATCATCACATGATCGCGCCATTGGTTGGCGTGCTCGAAGCGATCGAGGATTTGGGCGGCGCGCGTCTCGCCGGCTAGACTTTGGTTAGGAATTGCACCAAGCGCGGCGGACAGAAAAAGCCTCAGCCAGAGTGTTCGCATCGGGGAATCGCTCCGTTCCGGTCGCGACCCGGTTAGGCGATGCCATGACAGGGCGGTGAACGAAGCCGGCTAGCTGTTTCGTATCGAAGTCCGTCAAATACGCTTGGAAAGGCGCCGGAACCAGGCGAGCGCCGGCATTTCGACGAAGCGCCAGGTGAACCACGACGCGACGACGACGGCGATCAACATCGCGATCAAAGCCGCAAAACCGATCAAGGGCGAGCCGGCGCCGAAGCCGGTCGCATGCTCACCTCGCAGCATCAGGTCGCCAACGATGCCGAGCCCGAGCTTGCGTTCGATCAGGCCGCCGGCATTGATCAGGCGCGCCTGGACGAAGATGTGGACCATGTAGATCGAATAGGAGAGCGAACCGAGCAGCAGCATCGGCCGGCTGCGCAGCACGGCGCTGACCAAGCCGCCCTCATGTGCAAACAGGTAAAGCGCCAGCGCGAAGACGACCGGTGCCGCAATGCCAAGGTCGTTGGTGCCGGCAATGGAGACGAAC
>NZ_RZRY01000734.1:0-2924 GCF_003998035.1 Mesorhizobium sp. M2A.F.Ca.ET.039.01.1.1
GCCATCAGGCGGGCGTCCGTCCTCGGATAACGCAGCTTAGATAACGCCCTACCGGAACGGACATGCCCGCCGAAGCGATCTCTCCTTCGTACGGACATGACCAATGCCTGACAATCTGAACACCACATTCCCCGGCGCGGACACGCAAAGCTGGCTGAAGACGCACGCGATCAACGAAGTCGAATGCTTCGTGCCCGACGTCAACGGCGTGTTGCGCGGCAAGACCTTGCCGGTAGCCAAGTTCCTCAAGTCGCTCGACGACCGCGCGCTCTATCTGCCGAGCAGCGCGTTCCTGGTGGCGATCGACGGCCGCTATTCCGGATCCATCGACGAGGGCTTTGCCTATTCCGATCCGGACATGCGCATGGTGCCGGACATTTCGAGCCTGTGCCTTGCGCCCGGCAGCGCCGGCCGAGCCTATGTTTTTGCCGACACGTTCCACATGGACGACCGGCCGTGGATGGCTTCGCCGCGCCATGTGCTGAAAGCCGTGCTCGGGCTTTATGAACAGCGCGGCTGGCGCGCGGTGGTGGCGCCGGAGCTCGAGTTCTACCTCACGGCGCCAAATCCCGACCCGGATCGTCCGATCACGGCGCCGGTCGGGCGCAACGGCCGGCCGGAAAGCGTGCAGCATCCCTACGACATGCAGGCGATGGAGGAGTTCGAAGCGGTGACGCGGCGGCTCTATGAACATGCCGCCGTCGTGGGCTTGCCGGTGGAAACGCTGATCCATGAATCCGGCACGGCGCAGCTCGAGATCAATCTGCTGCATGGCGATCCGCTGACGCTCGCCGACCAGGTGCTTCTGTTCAAGCGCTTGGCGCGGCAGATCGCTCAGGCGAACGGCATGCACGCTACCTTCATGGCCAAGCCGATCGCCGCGCAAGCCGGCAGCGCCATGCATCTGCACATGTCGATCGTTGACCGGAAGGGCGAGCCCCTGTTTGCCGGCGAAGACGGCGAGGACAGCGCGATGTTCGCGCATTTCATCGGCGGCTTGCAGAAATACATCCCCGAAATCATGCCGCTGTTCGCGCCGCATGCGAATTCCTACCGCCGCATCCGCCCCGGCCATAGCGCTCCGGCCAACGTCGAGTGGTCGCATGACAACCGCTCCTGCGGCCTGCGCGTGCCGCTGGGCGGCCGCGCCGCGCGCCGCATCGAGAACCGTCTGCCTGGCGCCGACGCCAATCCTTATCTAGCGATGGCCGGCTCGCTGATCGCCGGCTATCTCGGCATTGAGGAGAAGCTTGCGCGCTCGGAGGAGGCCTTCGGCAATGCCTATAAAAGCAAGAGCACGCTGCCGAAGACGATGGAGGAAGCGCTCGATCGTTTCGCCGCCTGCGAGCCCGTGCGGGCGCTGCTCGGCGAGGATTTCTTCCAGACCTATCTGCGCGTGAAGAGCGTCGAGCTAGACCTGTTCCAGAGCGTCGTGACGTCCTGGGAACGCGACCACCTGCTGCTCAAGGTGTGACCATGGCTTCGCATTCGACAGGTTTCAATTCCGGTCTCGATATCGGCAAATCCTATTATGTCGCCACGGCCAATCCGGCGCCCGACCATCCGGCACTTGCCGGCGATGTCGAGGCCGATCTGGTGGTGGTGGGCGGCGGCTGCACCGGCCTTTCGGCGGCGCTGCATGCGGCCGAACGCGGCCTGAAGGTGGTGCTGCTCGAGGGCGGCAAGATCGGCTGGGGCGCCTCGGGCCGCAATGGCGGCCAGATGATCCCCGGCCTGCGCAAGGGCGCCAGGGGCCTGGTCAAGTCCTTTGGGCCGGAACGGGCCAAGGCGCTGTTCGACCTGGCCTTCGAGGCGCGCGGGCTGGTGCTCGACATCATCGAGCGCCACGGCATCGCATGCGATTTGCGCCTCACCGGCCACCTGGTCGGCGCGGTCAGCGCTTCGGATGTGCGCGACTTCGAGGAAGAGGCCGAATGCCTCGCCAGGGTGATGGGGTTCACCGATGTCGAGATCCTGTCGGCGGCCGAGGCGCGGCAGATGGTCGACACGCCCTATCAGGGCGCGGTCTATGAAAGGCTCGGCGGACACATGCATCCGCTCAACTACACGCTGGGGCTTACGCACGCCGCGGTTGGCGCCGGCGTCGTCATCCATGAGAACTCGGTTGCCGCCCGGCTGGAGCGGGAGCCGTCCATCCGGGTGTTCACCGACAAGGGCTCGGTCCGCGCCAGACATGTGGTGCTGGCCGGCGATGCGCTGCTCAAGGGACTGGAGCCGCGCGTCAACAGCCGCATCATGCCGGTCGGCAACTACATGGTCGCCACCGAGCCGTTGGGCGAGCGCAATGTCATCCCGGCCAATGTCGCGGTCTCGGACACGCTGTTCGTCGTCAACTACTACCGCATGTCGGCGGACGGCCGCCTGCTGTTCGGCGGCGGCGAGCACTACACGCCGTCGCCGCCGGCTGACATTGCCGGCTTCGTGCGGCCGCATATAGAAAAGACCTTTCCGCAGCTCAAGGGCTGCGGCATCGACCACGCCTGGGGCGGGCTGGTGTCGGTGACGACGTCGCGCCTGCCGCATGTCGGGCATTATGGCGAGCTCTATTTCGCGCATGGCTATTCCGGCAAAGGCGTCATTCTGTCGACGCTGTCGGGCAAGCTCCTGGCGGAAGCGATCACGGGCGATGCCTCGCGGCTCGACCTGTTCTCGATGCTGACGCCGCTGCCGTTTCCCGGAGGCACGGCGCTGCGCGGCCCGCTCTATGTGCTTGGCATGTTGTGGTATGCGATGCGCGATCGGCTGCGTCACTGACGCTGGTTTACTTTCCCTGGCGTAGCTAATGTCTCTGCGACGGGAAGGAAATCCCGAGAAGGAAAAGCGGATGAACATCGAGCCGGGCCGACTGACGAAGAAGGAGCGCCATGAGCTGATCCTGTCGGAGGTCCGGCGCTCCGCCTCGA
>NZ_RZRY01000735.1:0-2923 GCF_003998035.1 Mesorhizobium sp. M2A.F.Ca.ET.039.01.1.1
CATCTACTATCTCGAGTTGCGCGACAATGCGCCGGAAGCGAGCAGGGAAGTCTTCGGCATTCGCTTCATCTACCCTGAAAAGAACCTCAATGCGGCGTTGCACAAGGAGGCCGAGCAGCGCGCCGCCTGGCCGAATATTGCCAGTATCGACAAGGCCAACGTCAACATCGACTATTCCTTCTCGGGCGACGCGCGTCTGAAGCCGCTCATGGTTTTCGATGATGGCGCCAAGACCTTCCTCAAGTTCGACCGGCGTGTGCCGGCGATCTTCGCCGTCAATTCTGACTTCTCCGAGACATTGGAGAACTTCCGCAAGGAGGGCGACTATATCGTCGTCGACGCAACGGCCACGCAGTTCACGCTGCGCGACGGCGACCAATGGGTCTGCATCTTCAATTTGAGAAAACCCGATTTTGGCGCGCCTGACCCCGGTGTCCTTGGACCTGTCGAGGATCCTCATGCGACGAAGCGCAGGAGGAGTGGCAATTGATCCAGCGCAGCCCCGAGCTCGAGGTTCTGGCGAGCGGCGATGAGCCGGCGATCGCCGACAGAAATGTTCGGCGCAAGCAGCTCATCGGCGGCGGCGCGCTCATCTTGGCCGGCATGGTCGCGGGCTATGTCGTTGTCGCCGGCGGACGGCCGCAGCAGCGCGATATGCTATCCGGCGACGAAGAGTTTTCGACCACGACGTTTCGTCCGCCATCCTTCGTTCGTGACGGCGAGCCGCAGGCGAAACCGGCGGAGCCGGAAGTCCTGCAAATCCCGCCGCCACCACCGCCGGTGAAGGAGGAAGCAAAGCCCGACACAACGGAGTTCAACGTGCCTCCTCCGCCGCCGCCTGCAACCGCGCCCTCATCTGTTACAGCGGCATCTCCGCCTGAAGATGAATTCCCGAAGCGCTACCGCTCCAACATGGTGGTCTTCGATAGCAAGGGCTCGAGCGGCGAGCAGCTTGGGTCGTCGGGGGCAGAAGGGGCGGGCGCTACCGTCGCTGGCGAGGACCGCAACAGCAAATTCCTGGCTGCCTCAATCAGTGTGGGCGACCGTACGGCGAAGGCCAGGAAAATCGACCGCATCGATGCATTGGTGCCGGAAGGAACGCTGATCCCGGCCATCCTGGAGACGGCCATCGTCAGTGACCTGCCTGGCCAGATCCGCGCTATCGTCTCACAGGACGTCTATTCCTTCGATGGCCGGCGCGTTCTCATTCCGACCGGCACGCGGCTGATTGGGGAATATCAGTCCGACATCGTGCGCGGCCAAAAGCGTATTTTCGTGATCTGGACACGGATGCTGCGCGATGACGGCGTCAGCGTCCGTCTCGATTCCATCGGCGCCGACAGTCTTGGCCGCTCCGGCCTGACCGGCCAGGTCGACAACAAGTTCCGGGAACGCTTTGGCGCCGCGATCCTGCTGTCCATCGTCGGCGGCGGCGCCAGCTACCTAACCGGCTACGGAAGCCAGTCCGCGACCAGCAACAGCGACGACAGTCGGCGTGCAGAGGATATTGCTCGCACCACGCTCGCGCAGACCTTCTCCGACATGGCCAACCAGGCCCTCGGCGACAGCCTCAAGATCCCGCCGACCATCAGCGTGGCCCAGGGCGAACGAATCTTCGTCTTCGCCCGCCAAGACCTCGACTTTTCCGCGCTCTATGATGACCCGGTATCCGAGGCGCTCAAGGAGATCCGTCATGAACGTGGTCTCAACTGAGTTCGGCTGCAACGATCGCCACTATTTTCTCTACCGCGCGCTGGAGCCGCTCAAGCCGTTCCTCGATGATCCAAGGGTCGTCGAAATCTCGATCAATCGGCCAGGCCACGTCTATGTCGAGCGGCTGGGCGACGAGCATATGGCGTTCTTTTCTTTGCCGGAACTGACGACAGCAGAGATCGTCAACATCGGCGAGCGTGTGGCGGCGTCGACGAACCAGTTCATCAGTCCAGCGAGCCCGGTCCTGAGTGCCGCCTTGCCGACTGGCGAGCGCATCCAGGTCGTTTTGCCGCCTGCGGCGCCTGAGGGCGGCGCCGTCTCGCTGCGCAAGCAGGTCGTCAGCGACTTCAGCCTCGATGACTATCGCGATAGGGGCGCATTCGAACGGGTATCTGTCGCCGTCGGTGGTGTGAATGATGTCGACCGCGAACTGATCGAGCTCCTGCGCAAGGAGGATATCTATGGCTTCATTCGGTCGGCGATTGTCAATCGTGTTTCGATCCTCGTCAGTGGCGGCACCTCGAGTGGCAAGACGACATTCCTCAACGCCTGCCTCAAATCGGTCGACGAGCGTGAACGCATCATTACGCTCGAGGACACGCGGGAGCTGTTTCCGCCGCAGCCGAATGCGGTCCATCTCCTGGCTTCCAAAGGCGACCAGGGCACCGCCAGCGTGACAATTCAGAGTCTGCTCGAGGCCTCGCTTCGCATGCGGCCTGATCGGCTGTTTGTCGGCGAGGTGAGGGGATCGGAGGCTTTCTCGTTCCTGCGCGCCATTAACACCGGGCACCCCGGCTCGATGACGACGGTCCATGCTGACACTCCGCTCGGCGCCTATGAGCAGTTGGCAATGATGGTCATGCAATCAGGTCTCTCCGCCGCTTACCCGAAGGCAGACCTGATCTCCTACATCCGCAGCGTCATCCCGATCGTCATTCAGCTTCGCCGCGACGGCGGCCGTCGCGGCGTTTCCGAGATCTTCTTCGCGCGTGGGGAATGATCATGACCGGCTCCCTACGGCTCGTCTACGTCGCGTTCTGTCTGGCGATTGCCTTCGCCACCTGGCTGCTTGGCTATGGCCTGGCGCTGAAGCTTCTCTACGGTGACGGCCGCATCATTCAGGCAACGATCACCACAAACCCGTGGGCGCCTCTCCAGCAGCTCGCGCTCTACGCCGGCAATCCTGTGCTGCGGCGGGTCTGTTTGGGGG
>NZ_RZRY01000736.1:0-2922 GCF_003998035.1 Mesorhizobium sp. M2A.F.Ca.ET.039.01.1.1
CCGGACCCCGCGGCGCCCCCGCCGACCCCCGCCGTCAATCCCAGGCGCTCGGTGACGCCTGACTACATCATCTGCCTCGAGGACGGGAAGAAGTTCAAATCGCTGAAGCGCCATATCGGCGTGCATTTCGGCCTGACGCCCGAAGCCTACCGCGCCAAATGGGGCTTGCCGGTCGACTATCCGATGGTCGCTCCCAACTACGCGGCTTCGCGCTCGCAGCTGGCCAAATCGATCGGACTCGGCCGCAAGGCGGAACCGGAACCGGCAAAGCCCGCCAGGGGCAGGAAGGCCAAGGCGAGCGCTTGAAATAGCGCGCCTGCACCAATGATTTGAGGAAGCCTGCCGAGGAATCGACCTTGGCAGGCTTCGCGCTTTTGTGGCTTGGTTGCTACCGGGGATTGGGGGAACCGGCCATGAACTACGCCAGGATGCTGATCGAGAAGGAAGCGCCGGAGGAATACGGCTACGACCGCATCCGCTACAACCTCTCCGAAAGCTCGATCGCCGACCAGAAACTCTCCGACATCGGTCTGACGCTGCCGAACCTCACCTTGTTCTATGGCGAGCATCGCGGCGACAAGGACCTGCGCGCGCTGATCGCCGCGCAGGACAACGGCCTTTCCCACGCCGATGTGCTGGTGACGGCGGGCGCGGCCGGCGCGCTGTTCATCATCGCCACCGCGCTGCTGTCGCCCGCTGACCATCTTGTCGTCGTCCGGCCGAACTACGCCACCAACATCGAGACGCCGAAGGCGATCGGCTGCGCCATCTCCTATGTCGATCTCGATTTCGACCAGGGCTTTGCCATCGACATCGAGCACGTGAAGGCGGAGCTGCGGCCGAACACGAAACTGATCAGCGTCACCTGCCCGCACAACCCGACCGGCACGATGATGACACGCGCCGATCTCGACGCGCTGATCGCGCTTGCCGAACATCACAAGTGCCGCCTGCTGGTCGACGAGACCTATCGCGATCTCTCCTACGGCGAGCGCCTGCCGGCGGCGGCCTCGCTCAGCCCAAGCGCCATCAGCGTCTGCTCCCTGTCCAAGGCTTTCGGCATCCCGGGCATCCGCATCGGCTGGCTGCTGACCCGCGATCCGCAACTGCAGGAAACCTTCCTCGCCGCCAAGGAGCAGATCGGCATCTGCGGCAGCGTCATCGACGAGGCGATCGCGCGCGCCACGCTCGAACGCCGTGACGCCTTCCTCGCCTCGCTGCTGCCGGAGATGGCAAGGCGCCGCGACATCGTGCAGGCCTGGATCGACGGCGAGACGCTGGTCGACTGGGTGCGGCCGCAAGGCGGCGTCGTCGGGTTCCCGCGGCTCAATATCGATGCGGGCTTCGACCTCGACCGCTTCTACACCCGGCTGCTGGAGGAGCACGGCGCCTATGTCGGTCCCGGCCACTGGTTCGAGATGCCGAAGCGCTTCTTCCGCCTTGGCTTCGGCTGGCCGACGGAAGCGGAGCTGCGCGGCGGGCTGGCCGCCATCTCCGCCGCGTTGCGGAGCTGAATCGCCGTCCGGGCAAAAATTCGATTTTCTTTGATCCAGCGCGGATTTTTGCGCGCATGGCAGGACGAACTGAGCTAAAGGGTTCTGGCCGGACCAGCGCCCATCGTGGAAGTGCCCCGCCGGCCATTGTCGCAACGGGGCCCTCGAATCATGACAGCCGAAGCAACCTCACCAGACCAGCGTTACGCCGCGTTCCGGCACCGCCCGTTCCTCAGCTACTGGACGGCGCGTTTCCTCACCACCTTCGCCACGATGATCGTGTCCGTCGCGGTCGGCTGGCAGGTCTACGACCTGACCCGCGACCCGTTCGATCTCGGCATTGTCGGCATCGTCCAGTTCCTGCCTTCGCTGCTTCTGGTCCTGGTCACCGGGGTGGTCGCCGACCGCTTCGGCCGCCGGCTGATCATGACGCTGGCGACGCTGGTCGAGGCCGGCTGCGCGCTGGCCCTGCTGCTTCTGACGCTGCGTGGCCTTCACGGCCCGCTGCCGATCTTCATCGTGCTGGCGATGTTCGGCATTGCGCGGGCCTTCTACGGACCGGCTTCGTCCTCGCTCTTCGCCAATCTCGTGCCGCAGGAGGATTTCGCCAACGCCATCGCCTGGAACTCGTCGGCCTGGCAGACGGCGACCATCGTCGGCCCGGTCGCGGGCGGCCTGCTCTACGGCGTGTCGGCGGAAGCCGCCTACGCCACCGCCGCCATATTGATGCTCGCCGCCGCGGTGCTCATCTTCACCATCCCGAAGCCCGCTCAGCAGACGGCCACCGACAAGCCGACGATGCAGACGCTGTTTGCCGGCTTCGGCTATATCTGGAGCGAGAAGATCGTGCTCGGCGCGATCTCTCTCGACCTCTTCGCCGTGCTCCTGTCGGGCGCCTCGGCGCTGCTGCCGGTCTATGCACGCGACATCCTGCAGCTTGGCCCCTGGGGCCTCGGCCTGCTGCGCTCGGCGCCCGGCATCGGCGCGATCTGTGTCGCCGTCTGGCTAGCCGGTCACCCGATCCGCGACCATGCCGGCAAGATCATGCTGGGCTTCGTCGCCTTGTTCGGCGCCTTCACCGTGCTGTTTGGCGTCTCGACCATCACCTGGCTGTCGATCGCAGCCCTTGCCCTCCTCGGCGCCACCGACATGTTCAGCGTCTACATCCGCGAGACGCTGATCCAGCTCTGGACGCCCGACGAGGTGCGCGGCCGCGTCAACGCCGTCAACCAGGTCTTCGTCGGCGCCTCCAACGAGGTCGGCGAATTCCGCGCCGGCACGATGGCGGCGCTGATCGGCACCGTTCCCGCCGTGGTGATCGGCGGCATCGGCGCCATCGCGGTCGCGGGGCTGTGGGCCTGGCTGTTCCCGGCGCTGCGGCAGGTGCGGCATTTGAACAGCCGCGAGTGATCGCGCCCTGTATCTAAGC
>NZ_RZRY01000737.1:0-2920 GCF_003998035.1 Mesorhizobium sp. M2A.F.Ca.ET.039.01.1.1
AGCACGGGCTGGTCGGCGCCGAGCTGTCTGTTCAGCGCCGCGACGGCCTGCGCATCGGCGAAGGGACCGAGCATGACGCGCGCGACATCGCCGGGCAGGACCTGCCCGGCGAGGAAGACCAGCGCGCTGACCAGCCATAGCGTGAGGAGCAGCGAAGCCGCGCGCGCCGACAAGGTGCGGCCGGTCAGCATCCGGTGCCCCGGCTGGTTTGACGTTTGCGCATCATGCCTGGACGAAGGAAACGCGGTCGAGCAGGAGATGCGAGATGGCCGTGAAGCGCACGCCCTCGACCTTCGCACTGGCGATCCGGCTGTACTGCGAGAAGTAGGAGATGATCTCAGGCGTCTCGTCGAGCAGCAGGGTCTGGATCTTGCGGGCCGCGATGCGCTGCGCCTGCAGGTCGCGGGCCTTGCCGTATTCGACCAGCAATGCGTCATAATCCGCATTCTTGAAATGCGCGGCGTTCCACGCGCCATCGCTCTTCAGCGTCGCGTTGAGGAAGATGTCGGGCGTGCCACGATGGCCGAAATCGGTGATGCCGAGATTGGAATCGAGCCATGGCGAGCTGCCGAAGGTCGCCGATCCATAATAGGCATCCTGCGGCAGCACATTGAGCTTGATGTCGATGCCGGCCTTCTTGGCAAAGTTCTGGATGATCACGGCGTAGTCGGGGATGTCGTAGGCGCGTTCGGTGGTGAGCGTCACCTCGAAGCCGTTGGGCACGCCCGCTTCGGCCAGCAGACGCTTGGCCTCGGCAATGTCCTGCTTGCGCTGCGGCACCGATGAATCGGCCGAGGGGAAGATGGGCGCGAAGGGCGTGTCGTTGCCGACGATGGCGCGGCCCTTGAGCAGGCCCTTGACGATGGCCTCGCGGTCGAGGGTGAGCGCCAGGGCGCGGCGGATGCGCTTGTCGGTGAACGGCGCCTGGTCGGTCCTGAGATGCACGGCGTCGTGCGAGCTCGCCTGGACGCTGAGCAGCTTGAAGTTGGCATTGCCCTCGATCGCCAGCTCGAGGCGCGTGGTGCTCGGGATGACGTCGAGCTGGCCGGCCTGCAGCGCCACGACCTGCGCCTGCTCGTCATCGAAGAATTTGATCTCGACCCGGTCGGGCAGCGCCTTGTCGCCCCAGTAATCGGGATTGCGCACGAAGCTGGCGCCCTGCTTGGGACGGAAGGATTCGAGCTTGAACGGACCGGTGCCGTTGAAATTCTTCTCGAAGTCGCCGGCATAGTCGGCCGGCAGGATCACGGCGTTGTAGACGTCGGAGGAGACATAGAAGGGGAAATTGGAGTTCGACTGGTCGAGATCGAAGGCGACCGTCTCGTCGTCGACGATCTTGGCGCCGCCCTTGGACAGGATGCCCTTGTAGGCCGACAGAGCCGACGAGCCGCTGTTCGGATCGACCAGACGCTCGAAGCTCGCCACCACGTCCTTGGCGGTGACGGTGCGGCCGTCATGGAATTTCACGCCGGGGCGCAGCTTGAAGGTCCAGCGCTTGGCCGTCTCGTCGGCTTCCCAGGACAAAGCGAGCTTCGGATGCAGCCCGTCCTTGGGATCGTCGAGGATCAGATATTCGCCGACCTGGCTGAGAACGCCGATGCTGGCCGGATCGGTGACGGTGACCGGATCGATCGCCTTGGTCGGCTGGCCAAGCCCGACGCGGACGGTGCCGCCGGCGGCAGCCGCGCGGGCCTGACCGGAGAAGCCGAGGCCCTGCGACGCGGCGAAGCCGGTCAGGCCGATGAGCGCGGCGTATTTCAACAGGTCGCGGCGCTTGAGGTAGCCCTTGGCGTATTCGTCGACGGCGACGTTCCAGATGTCGCCGGAGAGATTGCGAAGGGCGTCGATTTCGTTGCGCTTGGTCATTTTTGCCTCTGTGAAAAAGGGTTTTGAAAATGAGGTGACGACGACGGGGCCGGATCAGACCGGCTGGCCGTCGAGATGGATGCGGTCGACTGCTTGCGGATAGAAGGCGATCAGCCCCTTGATCTTCGGCATCTCGGCGATCGGATCGCGGTAAGCCCAGGCGATGTCCTCGCGTAGCGAACCGTCCTTGAGCACGCCCGACCAATAGGAGGCGATGCCCTTGTAGGGACATCGGGTCCTCGTCAGCGAGGCCCTCAGCCGGTCGAGACGGACATCCTCCAGCGGTAGATAAAAACGCGTCGGCAGGTGCGTTTCGAACAGGAGCACGGGACGGCGGCTGTCGGCGATCGGCTCACCGTCGAACCAGATCTCGACATGGCTGGAGCTCTGCAGCACGTCGATGCGCGCATAGGGATCGCGGGCATGGACGAAGACCTCTTCCTCCTCCTCGAACCATTGGTCGACGAGGTTCCAGGTGAAGGCTATGCGGCCGGCGAGCGACGCGAGGTTTTCGTCGGGCGGAGCGGTAAACGACCAGGCTGCATCAGCGGCGCGCCTGTCGCCCGCTTCGATATCCCAGTATTTCGTCTCGCCGCCGACCGGATGCTGCTGGCCTTGTTTCGAAGGCTTCAGCACCGACTGGTCGATCGCCGCCAGCGGAAAGAAATAGATCGGCAGGAAGTGGTTGGAGCGCAGCACCAGCACGTTGCGGCTGTCGGCGATGACGCGGCCGCCGAATTTGACGCGAATGCGCTTGGGGCTGTGCAGGACGTTGATCAGCTGCGGCGCGGTCGCCTCGCGCGGCTGCAATCTCGGTGCGGCGGTCATGGCGGCTCTCCTCAGGACACGGCGCGCTGATTGGCGCGCTGCTCGGCGAAGCGGTTGGCGGGACGGGCGAGGCCGAAGCGGTCGCGCAGCGTTCCGGGAGCGTATTCGGTCGGGAAGACGCCGCGGCGTTGCAGCTCCGGCACGACCTGCTCGGCGAAGTTGATCCAGTCTTCCGGCAGCAGCGGGAACATCAGGTTGAAGCCATCGGCGGCGCCCGCCTCGAACC
>NZ_RZRY01000738.1:0-2893 GCF_003998035.1 Mesorhizobium sp. M2A.F.Ca.ET.039.01.1.1
GCGCTGTAGCGCCGACTTCCCCTTCTCCCCTTGTGGCAGAAGGTGGCCGCGAAGCGGCCGGATGAGGGGTACTCCAGGGAAAGCCAACGTCTCGCTCCGCTGGAACACCCCTCATCCGTCTCGGCGCTGCGCGCCGATCCACCTTCTCCCGCAAGGGGAGAAGGGAGCGCAGGCGCTATCCCTGCGACGGCGTGAACCTCGCCACCAGCGTATGGCTCTCCGCCGGATAGATGAAGCGTACATGGGTCACCGGGTGCTCAGCGCTCCAGGTGCGGCGCTCGACCACCAGGCAGGGCGCGCTCGCGTCGATGTCGAGCGCGTCGGCGATATTCTCATCAGCGGCCATGGCGCGAATGCGGTGCTCGGCCTCGCTCCACGGCACGCGGCCGATCAGCCAGGGGCCCGGCGCGATGTCGAGGAATTCCTCCTCGCTGGCCTCGGGTACGGCCGAAAGATTGATCAGCCGCTGCTCCAGCGCGAACGGCCGTTCGCCGGCAAAATGCAGGCCTTCCAGCGCCAGCACCGGCCCTGGCGCGGCAAGCCCGAGCAGCGCGCGGTCATCGGCACTGCTGCGCCGCTTGACGCGTTCCAGTCGCTCGTAGCGATAGGGCAGGCCGAGCGCCTCGACCTCGATCCTGATGTCGTGCAGTTCCAGCACCGCCGCTTGCGACTGCGGCTGGCGCACGAAACTCCCGGACCGGCGCCGGCGCTCGATCAGCCCGGCCTTGGCAAGCTGCGACAGCGCCTTGTTCACCGTCATGCGCGAGCAATTATATTGAGCCGTCAGCTCGTGCTCGAAGGGGATGCGATGCCCGGGCGCCCAGGCGCCCGAGAGGATCTTTTCACGGATGTCGGAGAGGATGCGCTGATGCAGCGATAGGATCTCGCCGCCATCGACATCGTCTGTCTCGACCAGGCTCATCGGACGGTCCTGTTCAGCCTTGCGACAATGCGGTCATGACTTCGCGGAACCGCTTGGCAACGGCGTCGCGCTTGACATGCCTGCCGCCGCTGACCTGCTTTCTGCCATGCACCCAGACGCAATCGACCTTGCTGCCATTGGCGAAGATCCAGGCGTCGAGGATCGCATCGCCCGTTTTGCCGGCCAGCGAAGGGTGGCCGGCATCGAGCGAGACGAGATCGGCAGCGCCGCCGGCGGCAATCTGCGACGGGCCGGCGCCCAGCGCCTGGCTGCCGCCGTCAAGCGCCGCATCGAACAGGGCGCGCCCGTTGGAACCGCCGGGACGCGCCAGCACATTGCGGGCGCGATGGGCGAGGCGCTGCGAATATTCGAGCTGCATCAGCTCGTCCGGCAGCCCGATCAGCACGTTGGAATCGGAGCCGACACCGAAACGGCCGCCATGCTCAACGAAAAGCGGCGCCGCGAAAGTGCCGTCGCCCAGATTGGCCTCGGTGATCGGGCAGAGCCCGGCGATCGACCCAGTCCGGGCCATGGCGATGGTTTCGGCCTCGGTCATATGCGTGGCATGGATCAGGCACCAGCGCGCGTCCACTTTAGCGTTGGCGAGGAGGAACTCGACCGGACGCTTGCCCGACCAGGCGACGCAGTCCTCGACCTCCTTCACCTGCTCGGCGACATGGATGTGGATCGGACTGTTCGGTGACATGGCCGCGACTGAATTGAGCTCGTCCGGAGTTGCGGCCCGCAAACTGTGCGGCGCGACGCCGACAACGGCCTGCTCAAGCGGACGAACAGCCTCGCGGGCTTTCTCAAGCAGACGTCCGAAACGTTCGACATCATTGATGAATCGCCGCTGGCCTTCATTAGGAGCGGCGCCGCCGAAGGCGGAATGAGCATAGAAGACCGGTAGGAGTGTCAGACCGATGCCGCTCTTTCCGGCTGCCGCCGCGATCCGCTCCGCCATCTCGGCGACGTTGGCGTAGGGCTGTCCGTCGCGGTCGTGATGCAGGTAGTGGAACTCGCCGACGCGGGAAAAGCCGGCCTCCAGCATTTCGACATAGAGCTGCGCCGCCACCGCCTCGACCTGGTCCGGCGTCATCGACAGCGCGAAGCGATACATGACCTCGCGCCAGCTCCAGAAACTGTCGGCCGAAGGGCCGCGCAGCTCAGCCAGCCCCGCCATGCCGCGCTGGAAGGCGTGGCTGTGCAGGTTGGGCATGCCAGGCAGGACGATGGCATGGCGCTCCTCGCCCGCTCGCGCGACAGCGCCGATCTCGACCGTGGAGATGCGGCCGCCCTCGAAAGCGATCCTGACATTGCCCTGCCAACCGCCGGGCAGCAGCGCCCGTTCCGCAAAGATTGCCGTCACGTTCCTCTCCGAATCTGAATGCCCAGGCGACATTATCGCTTGCGTTGCGTTCAATATGTATATACATAATCGCCATCCAAGCAAACGGAAAAGATGATGGGTGGAGCAAGCGGGAAGAGCGGCCATCGGGTCTGGCGCAATGCGCGCCTGGTGACCATGGCCGATGGCGCGGCCGGTCTCGGTATCGTCGAGAAAGGCGCGGTCGTCGCGCGCGACGGCCTCATTGTTTATGCCGGTCCCGAGGCCGATATGCCGGCTGCGGCCGGGCAGGGCGCCGAGACCGTTGATTGCGTGGGGCGTTGGATCACGCCTGGCCTGATCGATTGCCACACGCACCTCGTCTATGCCGGCAACCGCGCCAATGAATTCGAGATGCGGCTGGCCGGCGCCACCTATGAAGAAGTGGCTCGCGCTGGCGGCGGCATCGTTTCCTCGGTCAAGTCGCTACGCGCCGCCAGCGAGAACGAACTCGTCGCCCAGACTCTGCCGCGCCTCGATGCGCTGATGGCCGAAGGCGTCACCACCGTCGAGATCAAGTCCGGCTACGGCCTCGATGCCGACAACGAGAAGAAGTCGCTGCGCGCCGCCCGCCGTCTGGCAGA
>NZ_RZRY01000739.1:0-2881 GCF_003998035.1 Mesorhizobium sp. M2A.F.Ca.ET.039.01.1.1
GTCTGGGGCTACGGCGTCGGCGTCGACCTGACCCGCCGCGACCTGCAGGATCAGGCGAAGAAAGCGGCACGTCCGTGGGACTGGTCGAAGGCCTTCGACCAGTCCGCGCCTTGCGGTCCGCTGGTTCCGGCCGCGACATCAGGACATCCGGACAAAGGCCGCATCTGGCTTGCCGTCAACGGCGCGGTGAAACAGGACGGCGATCTTGCCGAGCTTATCTGGCCGATCGCCGACATCGTCTCGATCTGCAGCGAGGCGGTCGAGCTTCGCCCGGGCGACCTGATCTTCACCGGCACGCCGGCCGGCGTCGGTCCGGTTCAGGCCGGAGACAGGATCACCGGCGGGGTCGACGGCATCGGCACGGTCGAGGTGGCCATCGGACAACCGAGGCGATGAGCGACCTCGTCCTCCACAATTACTACCGCTCCTCCACCTCCTACCGGGTGCGGATCGCGCTGGCGATGAAGGGGCTGGACTATACCTATGTGCCGCATCATCTGCGGCACGGCGAGCATCTCGAGCCCGCCTATCTCGCGATCAACCCGCAAGGGCTGGTGCCGGCGCTGGTGCTGGATAACGGCCGGCTTTTGACGCAGTCGCTGGCGATCATCGAATATCTCGACGAGATTGAGCCCGAGCCACCGCTGCTGCCGAAGGATGCGTTGGGTCGGGCTCGCGTCAGGATGCTGGCGCAGATGATCGCCTGCGACATCCACCCGGTGAACAATCTGCGCGTGCTGACCTCGCTGCGCACCTTGTTCGGCGCCGGCGACGAGGACGTCGTCAACTGGTTTCGGCACTGGGTGAACGAAGGCTTCCAGTCGCTTGAAAAGATTCTCGCCTCCTCGCCCGAGACCGGCGCCTTCTGCCATGGCGACACGCCGGGCATGGCCGATATCTGCCTTGCCGCGCAGGTCACCAACAATGCCCGCTTCGGTGTCGACATGGCGCCCTACCCGGTAATCGCGCGCATCAACGCCGCCTGCATGGCGCTGCCGGCGTTCCAGCAGGCAGCGCCGCAGAACCAGATCGATGCCGAGTAGGGAAGCCAAAGACGCCGAGGAGGCCAAGGCACTGGCCGACATCGACGAGTTCGGGTGTCATATCCTCTATGTGCTGGAGGAGGACGAGAATCCGCCATTCGCATACTCGGTCGGGATAGAGCACAATTTTGGCGTCCCTGATTGGTCGTCATCGGGCTCAAGCCGGAGCTTTCGATGACCATCGTCAATGAGTACTGCAGACGCGTGCGCGGCGGCGAGAGGTTCCGCATCGGAGAGCGGGCGTCGGGTTTCCTGGGAGGTGGCTTCGACTGTCAGTTCGGTGCGGTCCACCCGGACCACTATCCCGAATATTTCGGTTGGAATATCTGGTTCTACGACGGGCCGGATTTCCGGATCATGCAGCTAATTTTTCCAACAACCTCCGGCGTTTGGCCATGGGATGCCGAGGCCGATGAATGGGTTCGCAAGCGGCAGCCCCTTCTAGACCGACCACCGTTGCCACCTTAGTTCGGATCGTCGTCCAGCCACCTGCCATTGAACTGACATATATGGAAGCAATCCTATGAAAGCCGTTGTCTTCGAAAAATTCGGTGAGACGCCGACCATCCAGACCGTGCCGGATCCAAAGCCCGCCCCGGACGGCGTCGTCATGAAAGTAGAGGCGACCGGGCTTTGCCGCAGCGACTGGCATGGTTGGATGGGCCATGACGACGGCATCACCTTGCCGCATGTTCCCGGACACGAGCTTGCCGGCGTCGTCGTCGCCGCCGGCAAGCAGGTCAGCCGCTGGAAGGCCGGCGACCGCGTCACGGTCCCCTTCGCCGTCGGTTGCGGCCGCTGCTTCGAATGCACCTCCGGCAACCATCAGGTCTGCGAGCACCAGACGCAGCCGGGCTTCACCGGCTGGGGCTCGTTCGCCGAATATGTCGGCATCGAGCATGCCGACACCAATCTCGTGCGCCTGCCCGACGCGATGGAATACGCTACCGCGGCAAGCCTCGGCTGCCGCTTCGTCACCTCGTTTCGCGCCATCGTCGACCAGGGCCGGGTGACCCCCGGCGAATGGGTGGCCGTGCATGGCTGCGGCGGCGTCGGCCTGTCGGCGATCATGATCGCCAGCGCCATTGGCGCTAACGTCATTGCCATCGACCTCACGGACGAGAAGCTGGAATTCGCCAAGAAGATCGGCGCGGTGGCGACCATCAACGCCTCGACGACGCCGCACGTGGTCAAGGCCGTCAAGCAGATCACCAATGGCGGCGCGCATATGTCGATGGACGCGCTGGGACACCCGACCACCTCGTTCAACTCGATCTCGAACCTGCGCCGGCGCGGCCGCCATGTTCAGGTCGGGCTGATGCTGGGCGAACATGCCCGCCCGCAAGTGCCGATGGACAAGGTGATAGCCTTCGAGCTCGAGATCCTCGGCAGCCACGGCATGCAGGCCTATCGCTATTCCGCGATGATGGAGATGATCCGCACCGGCAAGCTCAAGCCCGAACTGCTGGTCGGCAAGAAGATCAGCCTCGAGGAAGCGCCCGCGGCCCTGATGGCGATGGGTGGCTTCGAGGGCATTGGCATCGGGGTCGTGACGAAGTTCTGAGCAATTCCAGGAAAAGTGTGAAACGGTTTTCCGTCCGGAATTGCGTCAAAGCAAATCAGTAGGCGTCTACCGTGCAAACCTCTTCGCCCCGAACACGCATGCCACGACGCCGAGCGTGACGACCACCATCATCGGGCTGACCTGTTCGTGCAGCAGGCTCGCCGCCAGCGCCAGGCCGAAGAAGGGCTGCAGCAATTGCAGTTGCCCGACGGCGGCTATGCCGCCTTGCGCCAGGCCGCGATACCAGAACACGAAGCCGATCAGCATGCTGAAC
>NZ_RZRY01000073.1:0-15560 GCF_003998035.1 Mesorhizobium sp. M2A.F.Ca.ET.039.01.1.1
GTGTTGCATAGCCGCCGCAATCACCTCGAAGACGCTGCCGCCTTCCTCGTAGATCTCGCGGACCTCGATCCCTTCTACATCGGCCGCTTCCATTGCTCGGTCGGTCAAATCGCTTATCGCGGCAGGGTCATCCGTCCCCGCCTTGGGCAGATGCTCTGCCATCCAACGCTCGAGAAAATTGGCGCCGCGTGTGCTCATTATCCCATAAGCAAGAGGCGGTATATTAGGTTCCGCTCATATTTTTGGACTTGAACCTTCTCCTGCGGGCCGCGTTGCCTTACGCCAATTTGGTGCATCCGGAAGCATCTTCAATTTGCGGTCGTTACCTTCCGAGGTAACCAGCGAGGGACCCACGTGTCCAAAAAGTTTTTCGTCGAAGAGATGGACGGCGATTTGCCGATGGCGGGCCGCGAGATTACTGCGGAGACGCCTGAAGAGGCGGTCGCCCGCGTGATCAGCGACGCTGTGGTAACAGAAGATTGGGAAGCCAGCGCCGACGAGAAATGGGTTAGAGTGACGGACAGCGAGCGCGGTATAATCTATCGATTTCAAATCCCGGTTAAGACGACTGATTAGCTGGCCTTGTCGTCCGCGCCATTTTCCAGCCCTATTGTAGTCGCGTTGTACGTGGCTGGCTCACCCACGGTCGCAACTGGTCTTTGCTTACGGGAACATTTTAGCTAAAGCGAATGTTTGTTCGTCATGGAGACGATCGACATCACCGAGTGCCGCGCTGCGCTGCGCCTGATCCGCGCGACGATCGAGGAGCATTGCCCGCCCGGCGTGCTGATGAGCGAAGAGCAGGTGAATGGGCACTATGGCCCGACGCTACTGGATGAGGCTGAGGCACTCTCGGTGGCGATGTAGCCACGGTGGAGCGACTGTCTTTCGATGGCACGCCGAGCATCAAGGCCTGAAATAAACAAGCCCGCCGACCGCGGCCGACGGGCTTCATTGATGTTGAGCCGGTTACAACGGCTCAACCGGCCCCGAGATGATGATCACCTGGGCGGAAATCGTTCCAAGGCGCTCTCTCTTGCGAAGCACTGGCTTTTTCGGAAGCCATGTCCGTCCTGTTCAATGAGACGAATGAGTTTGTGACAGGCGGCGCGAATGGCCCCACCTGCGGGTCATCAAGCATAACTCTATTCATCTGTAGAGATTGTATTTTCTATTTCGTGGCTAGAGGGTGGAATTTCCTTATCGAACGACACCTGGTTTCATGCGGGGCAGCCCGCAGTCGCGCATCAGAGTTGAACGTCGTCGCGCCAAGGTCTGCTTCCGCGCGAGAGTGATGCCAGCCTGTACATCTGAGATGAAGGCGCAAAGCTGCCATTGAGACGCATGCCTGTTTGCGCAGGAAGCTGAACTACCAATACCCTGCTGGACCTCCCAGCCCTCTTGTGGTGGAGATCTCTTCGGCCACGGCATCGAGGTACCTTAAAGGGCCGAAGTCGTCTAAAGCATCGAAGCTCTGCATGGCGGGTTTGTGCAACCGACTTGAACGACTGGTCCGACGGGACGCCGTCACGTGCGGGCCTGCCAGTCGTAGCTCCTAACGTAATCGAGAAATGCCCGCATGGTAGCGCTCGGGAGGCGGCGGCTCGGATAGTACAGAAACCAGTGTGGCAATATCAGGCTCCAATCGGAGAGGAGCTCAATGAGTTCGCCATTCAGGATATGGGGTTTGGCATAATCATCGAAAATATGGGCTATTCCTCTGCCGGCCAGCGCCGCCTGCAGTTCGTTGTGCGCCGAACTGACCATCAGGCGGCCCGTGGGAGCGACCTCTATCTCTTCGTCTCCGTCGGCAAACCGCCAGGTAACCAAAGTGCCCCCAGGAAATCTGCGCTTGATGCAATCATGACCGACGAGATCCTTTGGTACCTGGGGTTGGCCGTGCTTTTCGATGTAGTCCGGTGAAGCGACGATCGCATAGCGAAGCGCGGGGCCAAGCGGGAGCGCGATCATATCCTGCGCCAATTGTTTGCCGAATCTGACGCCGGCATCGAAGCCCTGTTCCACTATGTCGACGACCGCCGCATCGCTGACGATTTCAATCCTCACCTCGCGATAGGCGTCCATGAAGTCGAAGGCCAACGGGCAAAGAAAATGATCGACGGCCGGCGCCGGAGCGTTGATCCGAAGCGTTCCGGACGGAGTGTCTCTCAACTCGTCGACTTCCGCGATCGCCAGCCTGATGTCACTCAATGCTGGCGCTAGCCGTTCAAGGAGGCGTTTCCCGGCTTCGGTCGGAGACACGCTTCTCGTCGTGCGATTGAGGAGCCGGATGCCGAGGGTCTCTTCGAGCGCATTCATCGTTTGGCTCAGGGCCGACGAAGACACGCCACGCTCGAGCGCCGCCGCCCGGAAGCCACCGCAGCGGACGATAGAGACGAAGACATCAAAACTGTCCAGGCGAAGAGAGTTCATTGGTAAGAATTTCTAACCAAGCTAATCATGGATGCGCAACTTATCGAATTAATTGTGCCATGTCATGGTGGGCAAAAGGTTCAGCTATCGCGCCTCCCCAGTTCCTTCCGCCGGTCATTTCCGGACTCGTATTTGTCAAAGGCGCGGGAGGGTGCCCCACGAAGAAGGGAAACCGATGATGAATGCCTTCACTCTCAATAGACGCGCTATCATGCTGTCCGCTGTCGCAGGCGCATCAAGCATGCTCATCCCAAGCCTGAGCGCCGGCAACGCTAATGCCCAGGCCGCGTCGTCGTTGGCTGGCAACGCGGGTCACTACCACTTCCGCGTCGGCGAGATTAGCGCTACTGTTTTGAGCGATGGCGTCATCGGCGGCCCTCGTGTCTATGCCAGCGACGCGCCCGAAGCGGAGCTTGAGGAGGTGCTGCGGCGAGCATTCCTTCCGACCGACCACCTGACGCTCAACCTGAATACGCTTCTGATCGAAACCGATGGCCGCCGGATACTGATCGAGGCCGGCGCCGGCTCGACGATGGGGCCGCATGGCGGCCGGATCTTCGACAACCTCGCGGCGATCGGCCTGAGCGCGGCGGACATCGATACGATCGTCATCTCGCACACCCATCCGGACCATGTCGGCAATCTCAGAACCGCGGATGGCGGCAAGGCCTTCCCCCGCGCCACGGTCTTCGTGCCAAAGGCGGACTGGGATTTCTTCGTCCGCACCGATCCGGATCTCTCCTACATGCCGGTGCCCGAGGAGTTCCGCATCCGCTTCGCCGCCAACATCGAGAATAGCCTCGAACCCGTCATGAACGATGTGGAGCTTTACGAAGCCGGCGCCGAGATCGTGCCGGGCCTCACGACGCTGGCCGCCGCCGGCCACACGCCGGGCATGGCGACCTTCCTGGTCCACTCCGGAAACGACCAGTTGCTTCTGACCGCCGACCTTGCCTACCACCCGGTCGTCAACGTGGACAATCCCTGGCTTCCGGGTCCCGACCGTGACAAGCAGACCGCGCTTTCCTCCCGCCGGCGCATCTTCGACAGGGCGGCAACCGACCGCATCCCCGGTGCTTGGCTTCCACTTTCCGTTCCCTGGCCTCGGCCGGATGCTGAAGACCGACGGCGGCTACGCCTGGATACCCGCCAACTGGCAGTTTTGAATTCAACGATAATCGAACAGGAAGCCGCTCATGGCCCCCTCAAGAATAAATCGCCGCGGGTTCCTCGGCACATTGGGTGCAACTGCAACCGGGTTGGCGTTCGCCGCCCAGACCACCGTTGCGGCGCAGGCCCAGGATACAAGCTCGGCGGCATCGGCCTCCGGCTCCAATCCCGAGGTGCTGACCCGCACCCTGCCCCGCACCGGTGAACGGGTGACCACGCTGGGCCTCGGTACCTTCCTCACCTTCGACCTGAAGCCCGGCGATAGCCGCGAGGACCTTCGGCAGGTGTTTGAAAGGTATGCAGCTGCAGGCGGTCGTGTGATCGACACCTCGCCGCTCTATGGCTCGGCCGAGGTCAGCGTCGGCCAGTTCATGGGCGAGTTCGAAGGCTCGGACGAGATATTTCTCGCCAACAAAGTCTGGGCCACGGGTGAATATCTCGGCGACGAAAGCCATGCGTTAGAAAGCTTCCGGCAGTCCCGGATGCGCACTTGGCGCGATACGATCAATCTTATGCAGTGCCACAGCATCACCAACGCGCCGGTTGTCATCCCGCTGATGAAATCCTGGAAGCAGGACGGCCTGATCCGCCACGTCGGAGTGACCCATCACGAGTCGGCTGCGCAGGAGCAACTGCTGGCGATCGTCGAACGCGGTGACGTCGATTTCATCCAGACCAACTACTCGATCTTCAATCGTGACGCCGAGCGCCGCCTGCTTCCGGTGGCCGCCGAAAAAGGCGTCGGCGTGCTGATCAATCTGCCGCTTGAAAAGGCACGCCTGATGAAGGTCGTCGAAGGACAGCCGCTTCCCGGTTTCGCCCAGGAATTCGGCGCGACGAGTTGGGCCCAGTTCTTCCTAAAATGGGTCATGGCGCATCCCGCGGTCTCCAGCGTGCTGTGCGGCACGTCGAATCCCGACCATATGAGCGACAATGTCCAGGCGATGACCGGCCCGCTTCCCGACACGCGTATGCGCGCCCGTATGGTCGCGCATATGGAGACGATCCCCGGCTTTGGCTCCATCGGCTCGATGCCCTGGTATCCAGGCAAGGAGAACATGTACTCCGGCCTCATCACGGAGGCGCAGGCCAACGCCGTGCAGCGGCTGCAATAACCGCCCCGGCCGGTTCATCAGCAACCTCATCGAATCCCGGAGACCGACCTTGCCCTCCACCCGACGCTCTCTTCTGACGGCCTTTCTGACACTGTCTCTTATCGATGCCGCCAGGATGAGGGCGTTCGCGCAAGCCGCACCCGAATTGCCGCTGACACTCTCCTACGACGATGGGGACGACCTCACGATCGAAAGGGAGGCCGGCCCCTTCTTCCGGCCGAACTCGCCGCTCGAACGCGATCTTTATCCCGGCGCGCCCGGTGGCGAGCGGATCACCGTCGCGGGGTTCGTCTTCGACAATCGCTGCCGGCCCCTCGCCGGCAGCCTCGTCGAAATCTGGCATGCGGATGAAAACGGCGCCTATGACAGCATCGGCTTCCGGCTGCGCGGCCACCAGTTCACGGATGTGCAGGGGCGCTGGTGGTTCAACACCATCGTGCCCGCGCTTTATCCCGGCCGAACGCGTCACTTCCATTTCAAGGTCCAGCGTCCTGGCGGCCGCGTCCTCACAACCCAGCTCTACTTTCCCGGAGAGCCCCGAAATGTCGGAGATCAGTCTTTCACGAAACACTCGTCCTCGACATGAAGCAAACCCGCGACGGACGGTTCGGCCGTTTCGACTTCGTAGTTTGACCGCAAGCAAAGGGCCTCAGCTGCCGAACCTGCGCCACGTCACGCAGCGCCGCCGGCAACTGGCAGATGTCGGCAGGGTCAGCTCAGGCGTTGAAGCCGGCATCTACATTCAGGACCGCACCCGTAATCAGACTTGCAGCGGGACCGGCAAGGAACGCGACGGCGCTCGCGACTTCACGGGGCTCGCCAAAACGGCCCAGCGACGTCAGGCTCCGCTGATAATCAGCATTCTCGCCATTGGCCGGGTTCATCTCCGTATCGGTCGAACCCGGCAGAACCAAATTTACGGTAATGCCCTGAGGGCCGAGTTCGCGCGAGAGGCCTCGCGTGAACGACAGCAGTGCCGACTTCGACATGGCGTAAGCCGTCACCCCTGGGAATGGAACACGCTCGGCAAGCGAGGAGCCGATGGAGACGATGCGGCCTCCTGATGAGAGGTGCGGGATCGCTGCCTGGGCAAAGAGGACTGGCGCGCGAACATTAACGTCCAGCATGGCCTGCAGGTCGACCAGCGACAGGTCCGCCGTCATTCCAGCCGTTCCGACGCCCGCGCTGTTGACCAGAATATCGAGGCCTCCAAACGCATCGACAGTCTCGGTGACGGCACGGCTGATAGCTTCCGGGTCGGCACTATCGGCTTGAATGGCGAGCCCCCGCCGTCCTTTCTCCTCGATCGAACCGACCACGGTCGCGGCCCGATCGGCAGAGCGCTGATAGGTAACGGCGACATCAGCCCCATGCTCGGCAAGCGCAATCGCGATCGCAGCCCCTATTCCCCGTGAGCCACCGTTCACCAGAGCCCGTTTTCCAAGCAAATTCATCATCCGTTCCTTTTATGCAGCGATCGCTGCATAAATCGATAGGCTCGTTGCAAAGCGCCGTCAACTGATTTATGCAGTGATCGATGTATAATAAGACTCAAGCTCCTCTGAACAGCCCAATGCCGACACGCCCCACACGCGGCCGGCCGCGGGAATTCGATCGCCTGGCCGCGCTCGCAGCCGCGACAAGGCTGTTCTGGATCAAGGGATACGAGGCGACCTCGATCGCCGATCTGACGGATGCGATGGGGATCGGAACAAAGAGCCTCTATGCGGCCTTTGGCTCGAAGGACACGCTCTACACGGAAGCGCTCCGATACTATTACACGACCTATGAGGGTTTGGTCTGGACGCGGTTCCGGAAGGCCTCGACGGCACGAGAGGCGGCGCTGGCATTTCTTCAGGACTCCGCCGTGGCCATGACGGGTGGAGATTGCGATCTGCCCCATGGGTGCATGGCGACGCTCGCTACCGTGGGCAGCGAAGGGCATTCCGAACTTGGCGAACTCATGCGGGCGACACGCGCGGGTGGTTTCGATCTCCTCAAGGCTCGCTTCGACAAAGCCAAAGGCGACGGGGATCTCCAGGCCATGGCAGACACGACCAAGCTGGCGAGGTTCGTGCAGACTGTACAAAGCGGCATGGCGATCCGCGCCCGTGATGGAGCAGATCGCGCTGAGCTCGCAGCCGTCGCGGAAATCGCCCTGTCTGGCTGGGACCATATCACCACTACGATTGGTCATGGGATCCAGCGCAAGGCTTGATCCTCGTGGCAACTATGGGCTGCCGTGTCAGCGATTGTCCGCCGTCGTGGGACGTACCCGGATTTCGGGGACACGCGGAGTCTTACGACGCTGAATGCGGTAGACGGCGGCAGGAGGCAAGTTTGCGAAGGTGCCGCCCAGATAGCTGGCCTCGAGGCCCAGCGGTCGAGCAGCGGTCGCGATACCGGACAGCGCGGGCCATATGTGAACTGATAAAACGCACCGTTCGCGCGAAGATGCGCGAAGGCTCCTTGCAGGATGGAATAGACCGCTCGCGGTGGCATCGACAAAAGCGGCAGGCCGCTGATCACGGCCCCTGCCGGGCTGTCACCAAAAAGCTCGATGTCGCGCAAGCGCGCCGCATCCATGCACAAGATCTTTGCGCGCGGGAAATCGGCGCTCAGCTTCGCGGCAAACTCGGCTCCCAATTCGATGAGCGCGAGGTTTTCTTCGGCGATCCCACGCCCTAACAGAGCGCGCGTGAACACGCCCGTTCCGGGACCGAGCTCGAGCACCGGTCCGGTCGCCGGGGAAATCTCCGACACGATCAAGGCCGCGAGCGCCCGTCCGGATGGTGTCACGGCCGCAACCCTGAGCGGTTCTGATAGCCATGCCCGGAAGAACTGAAGGGTCTCTGATGACCTGTTCAGCATGCTCGATCCTCGGAGGAAGTCCGGCGCCAATTGCTTCGCCCGAACAGCCGCCAGACCAGCATGGACAACGTCTCCACGCCAAGAACCAGGAGCAGGAGCTTAAGCGCGAAGGCAGATGCGTTGACGTCGGGGATCGACCGTGCGGCCGTGTAGCCCGCGGCGAGGAACGTGCCATTCCATAGCGCGACACCCAGCAGAGTGCCGGCGGCAAAGCGCCACGTGTCCAGGCGAACAACGGCAGCGGCCAGCGGCGCTACGAAGCGGACTGTAGGCACGATCTGGGCAATCAGGGACAGGCCCCTTCCGCGCGCTCGAAAGGAGGTCAGCATACCGTCGATGCGCGTCGATGGCTGACCCAGGAGTCGCCCGGTTCCATACAGGAGCTTGGCGGACACACCCTGTCCGACTGTCCGGACGACCAGAAACAGTGCAATACTGGCGACTACACTAGCGCAGGTAGTCATGATGAAAGCGGCGGGCAGCGACCAACTTCCTCCGGCCGCGGCCATGCCGATTGCAACCAGCAAGCCATGTGAAGGCAGAGCCGGGATGAAGCGTTCAGCCAGTCCGGCAGCGAACAAACCGAGCATCCCGTAAAAAGCGATCCAGTCGACGAGGCTTGCGAGCGGGTCCATCCGTCAGGCCTCCTGGATCGGAATGGCATGAAGAGGCGTCGTCGCTGCAGCGCCGAAATCGACGTCTGCCAGATTTTCCGAGACATCCCAAAGCCGGCGGGTGACATGCGGTTCCAATGCGGCCGCCGGAATTGCCGCCTCGCTCGGATAGCCGCGTGTCTCCGAAAGCCTGTCGGGACCGTAGTACCTGCCGCCGCGAGCATCAGGTGAGGTCGCCGCGAACAATGTGGGCAGTGCTCCCAGTGCCGCGGGCTGAAACAGAAACCACAAAACCGATCGCAAAAGGCCCTGGGCACTGTATCGCCCCGGTGCGTTGTGAAGAAGATCGGTTCGCGAAATCCCGGGATGGGCAGCAATACTCGTCAGGCCCCAGCCGGCTTCGTCGCTGCGGCGCTGAAGTTCGAGCGCGAACATCAGGCAGGCGAGCTTGGACTGCGCGTAGACGGGCATTGGCTGATAAGCCTTTTCGGCCTGAAGATCATCGAAATTGATAGCTGCATTCCGGCGCGCGGCGATACTGGACAGCGTGATCACACGAGGATCCCGCCCACGCCTGAGCAAAGGCAAAAGATGCGCACTCAGCGCGAAGTGGCCGAGATAGTTGGTCCCGAACTGAAGCTCGAAGCCATCCGCCGTGGTCTGGCGTTGCGGCGGCGTCATGACGGCGGCATTGTTGATCAGGGTGTCGATCCGCTCCCGGCTCTCGCGCAAGCGGTGGCCGAATGCGGCGACCGAGGCCAAATCTGCGAGATCAACAGGCTCGAAGCTCACGCTTGCCTGTCGCACCGACTGTCTTATGCGGGCAACGGCCTCATTTCCCTTGCGAGGTTTCGCCCGGCGATAATGACGTCGCCGCCGGCGCGCGCAAGCGCAAGTGCATCCTGGAAGCCGAGGCCACCGGTGCCCGTGACGACGATAGTCCTGCCGTTCTGGGACGGCATGTCCTGGGTGGTCCAATTCTTTCGCATCCGGAATCCTTTCGTTGCCTCTAGAAGGAAACCGTCTGGAGAGGCTGCAACACGGCCTCCGCAAGCGCCGCCTCGCGCATCGGTGCCGCCTTGTCCCGGTGGTCGGCATCCCTCGCCAAATCGGCAAATGCCTGCCGATTGGGGTAGCGGACGAGAGCAACCCCGTCCCAGGCCTGTCCGGGCTCTGCCGAAAGAGCCGTGAGGCCATTGCCTACATAGACTATCTCCGCTCCGAAACGAGCGACGATAGGTGTGGCGACAGCGAGGTAGTCCGCGTATCGCTCCCTGCCGCCGTCCTCTCGGAACCGCAGGAGATTCAACATGACGATGGCTTGTCCGTCGTCCTCTTTCAGGAAGCTATCGAGTGCATCTTCAATGAGTGTAAGCATACCAAGCTCGGATCTGGGGTCATTGACAGGTTCGGCCTGACGCTGCCGTTCGGGCATCAGTGCCGAACCGGCAACGCGCAGGTGGCGACCGGAAATCCAAGCTAAAGAGAGTGCCCGATGATCAGAATATCCGAACCTTCAAGAAACTTGCCTGTTCCTGCAGATGGGGGATACCTTCGGAAGGTCAGGTGCAGCTTTGGCCGCACAGACGACTGGAGGCCCACATGACGTCGGTCCGTCTGGCCGCCGTCAATGCGTAGATCGAGGATTACCCGCAGTCCTGGTTTTCCAGCCCGTTGTGCGGACTGTCTATCAATCCCTGCGGGACAAGCTGATGTTAAGCCCGCGCTTGGCGTAGGACCCGCAGCTAGCTGGAGGACATCGCCCGACAGCTCCGAGATGCCGCGCAACTTGACAAGCGATCAGACCACCAAAAGAGCTGCTCCTGGCAGTTGCCGGGAGCAGTCCCTCTCAGCACAAAGTGAGACAGCTACGCCGTCTGCACCCTGCGACCGACATATTCGCTATACATGCGCTGCTGATTCATGACGTCACGCTTCGGAGCAACGCCAAACATCCGGGAATATTCGCGGCTGAACTGGGACGCGCTCTCGTAGCCGACCTGATAGGCGGCGTCGGCGACGCTTGCATCTTCCATCACCATCAGGCGTCGCGCCTCGAGAAGGCGCAACTGCTTCTGGAACTGCAGCGGCGTCATCGAAGTCATCGCCTTGAAGTGCTGATGGAACGACGAAAGGCTCATTCGCGCCACTTCCGCCAATTCCTCCATACGCAGCGTCCGGGCGATATCTTCGTGCATGAGGTGGAGGGTTTTCGCGATCCGCGCAGCGTTCGACTCAGGCTCAGCCAACTTGCAGAGTTCACCGCCGTTCGGGCCGGTCAGGAGCCAGTAGCAGATCTCGCGCATGACGGACGGAAAAAGGATCGGGACCGCCTTGGGCGTGTCACACATCCGCAGAAGGCGAAGAACACACTCGGCCAGAGGGTCATCGACCTGCCGCACGAACAGGCATGGACCGGAGTTGGCGGGGGGCGCCGGCGGCGCTTCGAGCTGCTCCAGCACGTCGCGGATCATCGCCACGTCCAGTTCAAGCGTTAAACCGGTATACGGTGCATCGGGACTTGCCTCGACGATGTGCCCAGTCGCCGGCAGCGTCATGCCGACCGCCAGACACTCCATCGCGCCATAGCGAAGCGTGTCCTCCCCGAGGATGATTTCCTTCGCCCCCTGGAGCACGATGCAGATCGACGGCTTGTAAACCTGCCGCATCCGCATTCTCTCCTTGAAGGAACGGACGATATTGAAGCTGTCGATCGGCGTCGGGAACACGCCCTGCCCACCGCCCTGGGCCTCGATATAGGCGGTGATTGCCCCGAACAGCGATGGCGGCACACGCACCTCCGGAGGGTTGCGAGGCCAGCGCAGCACATGGCCCTCAATTGACAACCTATCGTCGCCTGCAGGATTGGGCAAGTTTTTTGAGGCTTCCGGCATTCTGATCATCAGACACTCCATCTAGCTTGAGGATGCGAACCAAGCGAGGAGTGCGTGGAACATGACAGAAGCCGCTGCGCGGTCAATAGACATACAGCGAAATTTTCCGCTCCTATCAGAGAATCGCTCAAATCAATATGTGCGCGGTTGGCGCGTGGTCGCGATTTTCATGGCACTGCTTCTTATTAATGCTTTCTCACAGATCGACAGAATACTTCCCTTCATCCTTGCTGAATCTATAAAGTCGGACCTCGGGTTGAGCGACACCCAGATGGGCCTACTTACAGGTCTCGCCTTCGCAGTCTGCTATTCGCTGCTGTCGTTGCCTCTCGCCCGGGCTTCAGATCGCGGATCGCCTCGCTTCGTCTTGGTTTCGTGCATTCTGCTCTGGAGCGCGATGACGGCGCTTGGCGGGTTTGCCGCAAGCTTTCTGCTGCTGGCGCTCGCGCGTTTCGGCGTCGCGTTCGGAGAAGCCGGCGCTGTGCCTGCCGGCCATGCCTTGATCGCCAGAAAGATCCGGCCCGAGCGCCGGGGCCTGGCGATCGGTCTTTTCGCGATGGGCATCCCACTCGGCACCATGGTCGGCTTCGCCGCCGGCGGGGCGATCGGCGATACGCTAGGATGGCGCACGGCCATGATCGGCGCCGGAGCGATCGGCGGGCTGATCGCCCTGTTGGCATTGGTTATCGTGGGGCCGACCCCGAAGCTCGATCGCACGGTCGCAAATAGCGAACCTTTCGTAGAATCCAGTCTCCGATTGTTGGCGTCCCCGGCGTTTCGCTGGCTGTTCATCGGCGCCATTTTCCTCGGCTTCGCCGCGACACCCTTCTACGCCTTCTCCGCTCCGTTTCTCATCCGCACGCACGGGTTTAGCGCGAGCGAGGTGGGACTGGCCTTTGGCCTCTTGCAGGGCCTGATGGGTATTATCGGCACGCTCCTGGGCGGACGCTGGTTCGACCGCGCGGTGAGCTCAGGCACTGGAAGGGTGCTCGGACCGCCTGCCATTCTCCTCCTGATCGCCAGCGCAACCACAAGTGCAGCCTTGTTCGCGCCGGCCGGTTGGTTGTCGATCGCCCTGTTGGTGCCGGGAATGCTGTCCTTCTCGTTCATGCTGCCATGGGCCTTCGGCGCTGCCCATCTCGTGGCCGGCGAGGATAAGCAAGCGCAGGCGTCCAGCCTCGTGATGATCGGCTCCGGCCTTCTTGGGCCGGCGCTCGGGCCTCTCATCGTCGGCATGGTCAGCGACGCGGTGGCAACTGCGCAGGGGCCCAATGGCCTTGGCTTTGGGCTGCTGGTCGTCCCGATCGCTAGCGTCCTGACAGGCATCGCCTTGCTGGTCGCAAACCGGCGCATTGCCGCCTCGCTGGGAAGGCGGTGACTCTCATCTCCTCCCGACCGGCCGACAAGCCCTGGCCCGCGAATCGCCGGGCGTGGCCGCAAATATCGCAAAGCAAACCACTCGTATCGACAAAGGGACCGTCGAAATGTCCAATGCTGACAGCTCACGCCGCGCCTTCATGGCCCTCGCGGCCGCCGCTCCTGTGGCTCTCGCCCTGGCAAGCACGGCTTCGGCGCAGGCAGCCATGGGCAGCCCAGCCGCTCTCCCAGGCGCCGGCAGGGCGGCCGTCGTCACCGGCTCGTCGCCAGGCATCGGCGCTGCCACCGCCATGCGTCTGGCGCGCGATGGTTTTGCCGTCACCGTTAACTACCTCACGAACCGGGAACTCGCCGCCCGCGGGGGGGCGCGCCATCGCTCGCCAGGCCGACGTCGCCGATCCCGCAGCGGTCAAGGCTCTTTTCGACGCCAACGACCAAGCGTTCGGGGGCGTCGATGTGGTGGTCAACAACGCTGGTGTCATGAACGTCGGCCCCTTCGCCCAGATGACGGACGCGGCCTTCGACCGAATGATGGCCACCAATGTCAAAGGCAGCTTCAACGTGCTGCGCGAAGCGGCGCGACGTACGCGTGACGGCGGCCGGATCATCAGCCTGGCCTCAAGCATCATCAAGACGCCACCTCCAGGTACGGGCGCGTATGCCGCCACAAAAAGCGCCCAGGTGCTCTTTTCCAGCGTCCTTGCGAAGGAACTGGCCGGTCGCAACATCTCGGTCAACGCAGTGGCGCCCGGCGCCGTCGACACGCAACTCCTCCGTCAGCACGGCGAAGAAGCGCTTCGCGGAATTCCCGAACAAACCCCCCTCGGTCGCCTGGGCCTGCCGGAAGACATCGCCAGCGTCATCGCGCTTCTCTGCTCGCAGGACGGTGCCTGGATCGACGCTCAAACCGTATTCGCGAATGGCGGGTTGGGGTGACGGAAAACCGCCTGCTGATTGCAAACTGGCGCATCGCCGCGTCGCTAGGATGGACCGCGGGGCAGTGGTCGTCTGCTTTCCGGCGATGGCAAAGCCGGGCTCAACGGCTGAAATAGGCGCAAAGCTGCCGTTACGCTACTTTTGTTGCTTTGCGGCAAGAAGCTGCCCATCAGCCGCAAATGGGGGCGGCGTCCAGCCCTAAGCCGGAATGGTCAACTGCTGCCGATAGAGTTTGGGTGCTTCTAGCCAGGCATACCTCTGCTATGCCCCGGCAAGCTCATCAGAGGCTTCCTCGACACCGCGTGCAGCAGCCCGTTCGAGCCAAATGCGAGCAGCAGCCGGGTCTTGATCGCCGGCAATGCCCCTGGAGAGATAGCGGCCAAGCATGAGTTGGGCATGTCCGTGGCCCCTTTCGGCGGCGGCTGCAAACCACTTCTGCGCCGCTTTGTAGTCGAGCGACACGCCCTGCCCGGTCTCATACAATGCGCCGATCGCGAACATCGCCCCGGCATGGCCTGCGGCGGCGGCTTGCTTGAAGAGATGTGCCGCGGCTATCAAAGAGCGTTCTCCGCCGCGGCCGTTGTAGAGCATTTCGGCAAGAGCCACCTGCGCATCGACGATGCCTGCCCCGGCCGCCCGCTCAAACCAGAGGCGGGCCTCCCTCTGGTCGGCCGCCATGCCCCGACCATCCTGTAGCATTCGGGCATACATGTATTGCGCCTCGGCCACGCCCTCGGCCGCGCGGGCTATCCAATGCGCTGCGCGCTCTTGATCCTTGCGCACACCAAGCCCGTTGGCGAAGCAGAGACCGAGATTGAACGCAGCGACCAGGTCGCCCGATGACGCACTTGCCCCGAACCATCCAGCTACGCTGATTTCATCATCTGGTTCGCCCCCACCGTCAAGAACCAGGTTTGCGAGATCAACCTGGGATTCACGATTGCCGCTGGCGGCGGCGGCACGCAGCAAGCGTGCACCTTCCTCGGCGTCCTTAGCCACGCCATTGCCCGACAGATAGAGCGATGCCAAGGCCCGGGCGGCCGGTTGGTGGCCCGCATCCGCGGCCCGCCGGTACCACGTCGCGGCCTCGGCATAGTCCCGCTGGGGGTTGCCGGCATAGAGTTCGCCGACGCGATAAGCGGCATCGACATTTCCCGTCAGCGCGGCGCGGCGCATCCAGGCTTCCCCAGCGACGGCATCCTGATCCACCAGGCTACCCTCGATCAGGGCTAGCGCGAGCCGGAATTGAGCGGATGCGTGCCCATTCTCTGCGGCCTCTCGATAGAGTCTCTGAGCCGCTTCCAGATCGACGGGCACGCCCACTCCGTGCTCGCTGAGGATGGCAAGCAGATAGAGCGCAGTCGGCAGGCCGGCATCCGCGGCGCGCCGGACCTCGGCGGCAATCCTGGCTCGCTGCTCCGGTTGCCGCAGCCGGGCCAAGGAAAGGGCAAAGCCGAGGCATCCTTCAGGACAGCCGGCCGCCGCGGACTTCTCGTACCAGCCATGCGCTGCATCGAGATCGCGCATCGCCTTGGGCCCTTTGCTCAGGATGTAGCCAATTAGTGCCTGCCCTGTTGCAGAGCCCGCCTCAGAGGCCTTCCGCGCGAGTTCGAGCGCTGCCGTGAAGTCCGACTCTCGCGAGGAATCCCGTTCGAACAAGCCTTCGGAACCTGATTCCTTGCCTGCAAGCCCTGCTATGCACAGCGCGGCAAGCAGCGCCTGCGCATCGGGACTGCCGCGATTGGCCGCTCGCCGCAGCCAACGCGCCCCTTCCGAGTGGCTCGGCGGGACGCCGGTGCCCTCCAAGTAGCAACGGCCGACCCGATATTGTGCCTCCACAATGCCGGCGCCTGCCGCGATAGCCATCAGCGCAAATGCCTCCGCAAGCCTGCCGCTGTCGGAAAGCTGGATCGCCCGGCGAAGCGCCAGCGCGGGACGGAAGCGTCCAGTCAGGCGGTCGAGGATAGCCATCCTAGGGCTCCCGCATCGCTTCCTGTCCAATCGGCAGCATGGCGCCAAGCATGTATTTCAGCACGGTACGCCGGCCGACCTTGACATCGGCGGTGACAGGCATGCCGGGGCTGATCGCGAAACCAGCTGGCAGGCTGTGGAGGGCGACATCGTCGATCGAGATCTGCGTGCGATAGAAT
>NZ_RZRY01000740.1:0-2870 GCF_003998035.1 Mesorhizobium sp. M2A.F.Ca.ET.039.01.1.1
CTTCAGGAACCTGGCGTAGAAGTAACTTGGCGACAGGTTGAGCGAGCGCTCGGCTGTGGCGATCGCGGCCGGCCAGTCCTCGACGAAGCAATAGGCGGCGGCCAGTTCACCCAGATTGTGGAAGCGATAGAGGTCGAACGGGCTCAACCGCTCGGTATCGAGAAAGAACGGGATCGCGCCGGCCGCGTCGCCAAGCAAAAGTTGCGCGCTGCCCATGGCCGAGCGGGCGAAGGCGAAGCTCGGATTGATGTGGATCGCCTCGGCAAGGTGCTCGGCCGCCAATGCCGGCAGGCCGCGCATGATGTCGGCCGCGCCGAGATAGGCATGCGGGCGTGCGTCGAGGCTGTCCATCAGCAGCGCCTTGCGCGCAAGCTCCTCTACCTTTTCCAGGTCGTCGCTGTCGCCGAAACGCAGCCAGGCCCGCCAGAAATACCACCAGGCCAGTTCGTTGAGCACGGCGCTCGAGTTCGGATCGTCCCGGTAGGCTCTGTCGAAGAAGTCGAGCGCGATGTCGGTGTCGCGGCGTGTGCGCCTGTTCATGTGCCAGCGGCCGCGCCTGACCAATTGCCAAGTCTCAAGGCTCTCCCACGGCACCTGGAACGTACGCGCCTGCTCGGCGCGATCGACCTCCTTGTCGAGGATGGAAACGATCTCGCTGCCGACCTGGTCGCGCAGCCTAAAGATGTCGACGAGATCGCGGTCGAAGCGTTGCGACCAGACCAGGCGCCCGTTCGACGTGTCTGTAAGCGATGCGTTGAGACGGATATGCCTGTCGTGGCGCGCCAGCGTGCCGCTGACGATGTAGCGCGCGCCAAGCGCATTGCCGATGAGCCTTGTGCCCAGGCTGTCGTCGCGAAACTGAAAGCTGGATCCCTTTGCGATGACCGAAAGCCAGCGCGTGTTGGAAAGACCGTAGATGATGTCCTCGGCAATGCCGTCGGCCATATAGCCGACGTCCGGTTCGCTTCCATTGCCCTGGAACGGCAGCACCGCGATTGCCGGTGGCCCCTTGGGGACGGGTTTGTAATGGCCGGGCGCGGCCGGGATAGAAGCGAAGGAGGCCGGCGTGGCAGGCCCGTTGCCGCCGCGGCCCGCGATCAGGACCCGCACCGGCAGAGCGATGTTCTTCAGGCTGAACTCGCCGAGATCGGTAAAGACCGCTGCTGTCTTGTCCTTCACATGGTGCCAGGTCGTCGCCGAGATGGCGACGCCGTCGTGAGGCGCGAGTTCCTGAAGCCGGGCGGCGATGTTCACGTCGTCGCCGTAGAGACGGCCCTCACGGACAATCACATCGCCGGTATTGATACCGGCGCGAAACGGCATGCGCATGTCCTCGGCAACCGCCGCATTCAGCGCTGCGATCCGCGCCTGGAAGTCGAAGGCTGCCCGCAAGGCTTCGATCGGATTGCCGAATTCGGCCATGATGCTGTCGCCGGCATCGCCGAATGTGCGCCCGCCAAATGCGCCGCAACTGCCGGCGATGATGTCGCGCCTCTCCTCGAACGCGGCAACGGCGAGCTCGTCGTCGATGCCCATCAGCCTCGAGAATCCGACGGCGTCGATCGATATGATTGTCGCAAGCTGACGGGTGTAATTCCGTTCAGCCATGATCGAGCCCCCAGTCCCCGCGTCCAGTCCAGAACAGGCGACCTGCGCTCAAAAGAAACGCGTCGCCGTCTGCCGATGGATATCCCCGGCAGGTCCGGCGCGCAGTTGCCACCCTGTTATGACCAGAATTCTATCAGGGTCTTTCCGAAAGCTCTACCAAGAACAGCTAATATGGCGAACGCCCTGCCCAACGCATGGTTTAGTCATTCGTTATACCGGAAGGCACATCCGCATCGTGCCGTAACCCATTGAATCACGCACTCTTTTGTCCTCAGGCAATGTTGGATTTGGCTGCTGCCGGCCGAAGATCGGCCACGTCGAGCCAGGCTTCACAATGCGTTATTTTCACGCTACGGAACCAACATGCCCGCGTGCTGGTTTCTGACGGCACCCAGGCCCATATGAAACTTGGCCAATTACGCGATTTGAGGGCTCTCATGCGCACTGTTGTTTTAGCAACCGGTATCGCGGCCTTCCTTGCCGGCGGATCGGCCCTTGCGGCGGACGACCAGCCACTGCCGCCGCAGAATGCCAAGAAGCTGTCGGAGATCATTGCCAAGGTCGAGCACCGCACCGACTTCCGCTATGTGAAGGAGGTCGATTGGGATAGCGACGGCTACACCATCACCTACTACACCACCGACAAGGCCAAGGTCCAAATCACCTACGACCCGGTGACCGGCGAGCCCAAATAGGTCGCGTCGCCTCCCCGCCTTACGCTCCGCCCCATCTACTGAAGCACATAGGCCCCCGCCCGGTTTCACACACTGTGCCTTGGCGCTGGACACTCCTGTGCCACGCGCAAAGACCCGGCGCGATGGGCCGCCCTTGCATCGTCACAACTTTGGTGGCTGACTGCCCCTCACTGATTGCGGGCACGGGAGTGCATGGGCAATGATCGGCCACGTCCTGAAGCGCATCCTCATGGTGCTCGTCGGCTATCTGGTCGCGGTGCTTGCTGGGTTGATCGCGGTGGTGGTGATCTACGCCATATTGAGCTCGCTGCCCAATGCGCCGGGCTACTTCGGACTTATGGAATTCACCCCCGTCGCCGTGCTGGTCGTGCCGCCGCTCGGCATGTTTGTCTACTTCGTGACGATCATCCTGACGGGTATGCAGACGCTGGTCTTCGCCTTGATCGCGGAGTTCTTTTCGCTGCGCAGCTTCTGGCTGCACATGGTCTTCGGCGCCGCCGCCGCGGCGGCCGGCTTCATGTTGATCTGGCCTGACGCTGCCGATGATCCCGAACGCTGGGCCGACAT
>NZ_RZRY01000741.1:0-2870 GCF_003998035.1 Mesorhizobium sp. M2A.F.Ca.ET.039.01.1.1
GCCCGGAGGCTTGCCGATGTCGCCTAAACCCACCTGTCATCTCGTTCGCCCCGAAAGCACCTATCAGGGCAAGCAGGGGCTGAGCTATTTCGCCGGCATCGCCGCCGAGACCGTCGGCTCCTCCGGCATCTGCATGCATCTTCTCACCATGCCGCCCGGCGCCCGCGCCAAGGCGCATATGCATGAAAGCCACGAGACGGCCATTTACGTGCTTTCGGGCGAGGTCCACACCTGGTACGGCGACCGGCTCGAGCACCACATCGTCGTCAAGGCCGGCGATCTCTTCTACATTCCGGCCGGCGTGCCGCATCTGCCCGCCAATCTGAGCGGGGCGCCGTCCTCGGCGGTCATCGCCCGCACCGATCCCAACGAACAGGAAAGCGTCGTTCTGCTGCCGGAACTGGATGGGCTGGTTGCCTGAGATGGAGGAAAAACCTCTCGTCGTTATTTGCACCGGGAGACTTCGCCCATCACATTGCCCTCTTCATCGGCCACCACCAGCTTCTTCGCGTTCTTCGCACTGCGCTTGATGGTGAACTTGGTCGGCGCCTGCCCCTCTTCGCCCTCCACCTCGCATTTTGCCGTCACCACCAGCGATCCGTCGGCCTGGGGCTGCTTGTCGCTGAAGGTGCAGGCGCTTGCCGCCGTGATCAGTTCCTTGTCGGTCAAGAGCAGCATCTTGTCGGCGGCGACCTCTTGGCCGTTTTTGTTGATGCAGCCATATTTGTCGCCATAAGGTTTTGAGAGATCGATGCTGGCGGCCGATGCATGGCCAGCGGCCAGCATTGCTGTCGCCGTCAGCACGAGATGAAGAGCCCGCATGGTCAGACCCCCGTGGCCGGAATGCCGGTACGCTCCACCTTGCGTGGCGCGGAAATCTCCTTCCAGGTCGACAGCGCCCGGTTGACCGCGGCGTTCGGCTCACGCGCGACGAACTCGCCATGGCCAACCTTGGCCTTGACGTCCGCCTCCTCGATCGAAAGCTCGCCGCGTGAAAAGACGAAGCGCGGCAGGCCGGTCACCTCAAAACCTTCGAAGACATTGTAGTCGATCACCGACTGCTGCTTCTTGGCCGAGATCGTCTTCTTGCGCTTCGGGTCCCACACGATGATGTCGGCGTCGGCGCCTTCGACGATCGCGCCCTTCTTCGGATACATGTTGAGGATCTTGGCGATGTTGGTCGAGGTCACCGCGACGAACTCGTTCATTGTCAGGCGGCCGGTATTGACGCCGGCCGTCCACAGCACTGGCAGGCGGTCCTCGAGGCCGCCGGTGCCGTTCGGGATTTTTGTGAAGTCGCCGATGCCGTTGCGTTTCTGCTTGGTGGTAAAGGAGCAGTGGTCGGTCGCAACCACCTGCAGCGAGCCGGCCTGCAGGCCCGCCCACAGCGAATCCTGGTGCCACTTGCTGCGGAAGGGCGGGCTCATCACCCGGCGCGCCGCATGGTCCCAGTCCTTGTTATAATATTCGGTCTCGTCGAGTGTCAGATGCTGGATCAGCGGCTCGCCATAAACGCGCATTCCTTTCTGCCGGGCGCGGCGGATGGCCTCGTGACTCTGCTCGCAGGAGACATGCACGACATAGAGCGGCACGCCGGCCATGTCGGCAATCATGATGGCCCGATTTGTCGCCTCGCCTTCCACCTCCGGCGGACGCGAATAGGCATGCCCCTCAGGCCCGTTGTTGCCGGCGGCTAAAAGCTTTTGCGACAGTGCCGCGACCACATCGCCATTCTCGGCATGGACGAGCGGCAGCGCGCCGAGGTCGGCGCAGCGCTGGAACGACGCATACATCTCGTCGTCATCGACCATCAGCGCGCCTTTGTAGGCCATGAAGTGCTTGAACGAGGTGATGCCCCTGTCGACCACCGTCGCCATCTCGTCGAACACCTGCTTGCCCCACCAGGTGATCGCCATGTGGAAGGAATAGTCGCAGGCCGCCTTCGAGGTCTTGTTGTCCCACATCTGCAGCGCCTCAAGCAGCGACTGCTGCGGCGCCGGCAGGCAGAAATCGACCACCATTGTCGTGCCCCCGGACAGTGCCGCGCGCGTGCCGGATTCGAAATCGTCGGCCGAATAGGTGCCCATGAACGGCATTTCGAGATGGGTATGCGGATCGATGCCGCCCGGCATGACATAGCAGCCGGTGGCGTCGAACTCATGATCGCCATGCAGGTTGGAGCCGATGGCGACGATCTTGCCGTGCTGCATCAGCACGTCGGCCTTCCACGTGCGGTCGGCCGTCACGATGGTGCCGTTTCGGATGACTTTGGTCATATCTGTTCCCCTGTTCTTTCGCGCTTCTTTGCGAGCGGCGTTGCGAGGTGATTGGTCCGAAGCAATTTCAGGAAAAGTGTGAAGCGGTTTTCCGTCCGAAATTGCGTTAAAACAAAGACACTAGAGCATTCCACCGTTTCCGTGAAACGGTGGAATGCTCTAGTCGGTCATTCGACGATTCCCGCCGTTTCGACCACCGCATGGAACAGCACGTCGGCTCCAGCCGCAGCCCATTCCTTGGAGATTTCCTCGGCCTCGTTGTGGCTGAGACCGCCTACGCAGGGACACATGACCATGGTCGCTGGCGCGACCTTGGCCGCCCAGCAGGCGTCGTGTCCGGCGCCCGAGATGATGTTCATGTGGCTGTAGCCCAGCTTTTCGGCGGCGGTGCGCACGCGGCCGACCAGCGTCGGATCGAAGGTTATCGGATCGAAATGGCCGACTGCCTCGACCGAGCATTTGACCCCGAGCGCCTCACAGATTTTCGGCGCTTCCTTCTCGATGCGGGCGCGCATGCCGTCGAGCTTTGCCTGGTCCGGCGAGCGGATGTCGACGGTGAAGACGACGGTGCCCGGCAAAACGTTGCGCGAATTG
>NZ_RZRY01000742.1:0-2868 GCF_003998035.1 Mesorhizobium sp. M2A.F.Ca.ET.039.01.1.1
CTTTTCGCGCCTCTACTGATGCGTGGGCCGATTCTCGGCGGCCGGCACTTTGATCAATTCCTCTTCCGGCATCTGCAGCGCGGAAGCGATGCGCCGGAGCTTGGCGGGATCGGCGTCCTTGCCGTCCTCGATGTCGACGATCTCGCCCACGGCCAGGCCGCAGGTCAAAGACAGTTCCTCGATCGTATATCCCCTCGTTTCGCGAGCGGCCTTCAGCGGATTGAGGCCGGACGCGGCAATGATGTCGTTGGAAACGGCGTTCCGTGCGGTGTTGGGCATGGCAACTCCTTTGGATGAAACGGTCGGATGAAATGTGGCGTTGCCTGAGACTGGCGGGAGAATGCTCGTTAACAAATGATTTGCCAAGAGCTTAGGCCGTCACGCCATCGTGAAGCGGCATTCCGGCCGGTATCGCAGGCGTCCCACATGTAAGATCGCGCGGCGCCCAATCAAGTTCTTTTGAAGCTCCGCGACCGGTTTCGCCGGCATTTTCGACGCCTCGATTCGTTAGCTGGCCGTCACCGGCAGCCAAAACCCGGGCGACGGGCGTTTCACGGAAGGATCGAATGCCATGAATTTGAAATCATTCGCAATTGTGCTCGGCACAGTCTCAAGTGTCATCTGCGGGGAAGCGTGGGCGACGGATGCCGCACGTGTTCGAGGCACTGTCGTCGGTATAACCGGATCGACGCTGACGGTGAAGGACCGCGACGGCAAGACCGATGCGATCACACTTGCCGACGGCTGGAAGATTTCGGGTGTCGCCAAGGCATCGGCGGCCGACATCAAGCAGGGCGACTTTCTCGGCATCGCCTCGCTTTCCAAGGCCGATGGCGCCAGCGGGGCGCTGGAAGTCGTCATCTTTCCCGCGGCGCTGAAGGGCACGGGAGAAGGCGACCGCGACTGGGATCTGCAGCCCAACAGCCGCATGACAAACGGCACCGTGGCCGACGTCACCGAAATCCAGGGCCGCACGGTCACGCTTACCTATGACAACGGCCAGAAAAAACAGATCGCGATCCCCCAGACGACGCCGATCGTGACATTCGCCGCTGCCACGCCTTCGGATCTGACGCCGGGCGCCGCGGTCTTCGTCAACGCCAAGCGAGGTGGCGATGGCAAGCTCACCGCGAATCGGGTCGTGGTCGGGAATCACGGCATCGCGCCGCCCATGTGAAGCCGCGCAGGCCACCAAGCGACCTGGCAACCTTTCCAAACCCGAACAAGTCAGTGACCGTAACTTGCAATCCGACAGCGCCGCAGGAACGCCATCCGTTTCGCTTCGGGCATCGGGACAATCGCTCATATGCTGTCGTTAGGACGGATTTGCCACATGGCAACACGCAGGTGAGAGTTCTACTCGCGACTTCCTCTCTGCCCCGCATTTTTTGCATCGCATATGAACCTTTCCATTGGAGACAGCACTAACCGGTCATGGGCGCCGCGAAGGTGCTCCTCAACCCAACGGGACGCCAGAATGCCGATCCCAACAACCAATGGAAGGAAATGCTCAAATGACCAACTTCAAGCGTATCACCCTCGCCGCGGCTCTCGTCGTCTCGGCTTTCGGCTCGGTCTCGGCTCCGGCTTTCGCGGGCACGCATCCGACCGGCGACGGCGGCGCCGTCTGTAAGGGTTCGGGCTCCTGCCTGGTGCTGCAGCTCGATTGTAAGGGCACCTACACCGACGCCACCGACAAGAACGGCACCGTCTACGGCAAGTGCAGCCACGTCATGAAGGTCGACCCGAAGAGGCGGCTCAAGCTGGCGAACTGATCGCCTGCAGCCGACGGTATGGAAATGGCGGCGGTCGAGGACGGCCGCCGTTTCTGTTTCAGATTCCGTCGATTGATCAGCGGCGGCTGATAAGAAGGCCGGCAAGCAGTCCGACCACGACAAGTCCGACGGCGGCGGTCGTCGCCGGATGGTCGCGCGCCGTCCGCTCGAGCACCCTGCCCCTGCGCCTTATTGCCGGCAGCGCCTCGTGAAGGCGGTCGGCAACTTGCGAGTAATAGTCGGACGCCGCCTCGCGGCCATCCTCATAATAGGCGTCACCGCGGCTGGCCAAAACCTTCTTGAGGTCGTTCAATTGCCGCGAAAGCGCCGCGACCTGCTTGTCGATGTCGAGGTCGGAGAGGGTCGAAAACGATGCCATGCTGATTGTCCTTCTCTTCGAGAAGGCCTAACGCACGGACGACGGGCCAGTTCCGGCGGCCCGACCGCGCGGCATCACGTGGAATGATGCCTTCAACGAACCTGGTCGAGCAGGCGTTTGCATTCCAGCAAGTCGAACAGCGCCTCCTGCAGCAAGGCGCGATTGTCACGCGACAACTTTGAGGCGTCCGGTTGCACCGGACCTTCGTCGTCACTCTTGCCGAGACCGAAGAAACGGCGGCTGGGCTTCACCTTCGGCTGGCCGACGAGCGCATCCTCATCGCCGCGCGGCTGTGCGGCCGCCGTCAGCGGCACCTGCTCGGCTTGACGGCGCTGGGCGATCGCCTCCACCGCGGCCATGTCGCCATTGCCGATGGCGACCAGAAAATGGTTGCCGTTCTCGCGCAACAGCTTCTGCACGCCTTTGATCGTATAGCCCTGATCGTAGAGCATGTGCCGGATGCCCTTGATCAGCTCGACGTCCTGCGGCCGGTAATAGCGACGGCCGCCGCCGCGCTTCATGGGCTTGATCTGGGTGAAGCGCGTCTCCCAGAAACGCAGCACGTGCTGCGGCAGGTCGAGATCTTCCGCGACTTCGCTGATGGTTCGGAAAGCATCGGGGCTCTTGTCCATGGGCCAATCCTCCACACTGGACCACGATCCGGCGCATGATGCCGAATCGCCCCTTATTTCAGCGATTTATGAAGCGATATTC
>NZ_RZRY01000743.1:0-2865 GCF_003998035.1 Mesorhizobium sp. M2A.F.Ca.ET.039.01.1.1
TGCGTTGATCCGGTCGGCACCGGCTACAGCCGTGAGGCGCCGGGGCATGAGGGCAAGGAATTCTGGAGCGTCGATGCCGACGCCAGCTCGGTCGGCGCCTTTATCCGGCTCTATCTGGCGCAGAACGGCCGGACCGGATCGCCGCTGTTCCTCGCCGGCGAAAGCTATGGCGGCTTTCGCGCCGCACTTCTTGCCCGCACGCTGCAGGAGGATGTGGGCCTCAGCCCCAGCGGCATCGTGCTGATCTCGCCGGCGCTGGAGTTCATGCTGGTGCGGCCCGACCAGTTCGACCAGTTGCATTGGGCGCTGGAGCTGCCTTCGCTGGCGGCGACCCGCCTGAAGGGTGACGGCGTGAGCGGCGATGCGCTGCGCGACAGGCTGGCCGAGGTCGAGCATTATGCGCTCGGCGATTACCTGACGGCGCTGAACAGCGGGCTGGAGCAGGGCGGCAAGCTCGCCAGTGGGCGCGTTTCGGAACTCACCGGCCTGCCGCTCGAGCTCGTGCAGCGCAATTTCGCCCGTATCCCCACCGGGCTTTTCGCCAAGGAATTCCAGCGTGCTACGGGCAAGGTGCTCAGCCCCTATGACGCCACCATCGGCACGGCCGACATCGCGCCGCAAAGCCCGCGCGACGCCGGCCCCGACCCGGTGCTCGACCGCAGCGTTCCGGTCCTGACATCCGCCTTCGTCGCCTATGTCCGCGACGAGCTGAACTACCGCACCGATATCAGCTACCGGCTGCTCAATGGCGAGGTCACCCGCAACTGGGACTACGGCACTTCGGGCCAGGGCTATGCCGGCGTGATGAACGATTTGCAGCGGGCGCGTTCGCTCAACCCGGCCCTCGGCGTCGTCATCGTCAACGGCTATACCGACCTGGTCACGCCCTATCTCGCCTCACGTTACCTGGTGAACCAGCTTCCTTCGCTGTCAGACGCCAAGCCGATCCGACTCGACGTCGTCGAGGGCGGGCACATGATGTATCTGCGGCCGGACGGTCGGCGCGCCCTGAAGGACGCGGCATCGGAGCTCTATCAGGCGACGCAGTAATCCCGACCGGCCTCCGGCAATTACCTGCGCCAACGCTAGCACCGCGCTGGAGCAGCGGCATGCGTGCTTTCGCCCGTATAGATGGAGCAACGGTCCCGACTGGGGCGGAACCGCCCCACGCAAACACATTTAAACCGCATGGCCGAAGTCATCGTCCTCGAAAGCCGCGAAAGGGTGCTGGCCGGCATCCTGTTCACGGCTGCCGCCTATTTCCTGTTTTCGGCGCAGGACGCCTCGATCAAGCTGTTGGTCGCTGGCATGACGGTCTGGCAGATCATGTTCGTGCGTTCCATCACCGTGCTCCTCGCCTGCGGCGCGATCGGCGGCAAGCGGCTGTTTGCCGACACGATCGATTCACCGATCGTCAGGCCGATGCTGGTGCGCAGCGCCTTCACGCTGGCCGCCTGGCTTTGCTACTACAACGCCGCGCGCTCGCTGCAGCTTGCCGAGCTCACCACCATCTATTACGCAGCACCCATCATCGTCACCGTGCTGTCGGTGCTGATCCTGGGCGAGACGGTGCCGCTCCTGCGCTGGATCGCGGTCTTCGTCGGTTTCGTCGGCGTCTTCATCGCCTGCGATCCGACGCGGCTCGGCCTCTCCGTGCCGGTGCTGCTGGTGCTGGCGGCGGCAGTCCTTTGGGGGATCGCCGTTGTGCTCTTACGCAAGACGGCGCTGCAGGAGCGCACGACGATCCAGCTCGTGCTCAACAATTTCTATTTCCTGCTCTTTTCGGCCGTGCCGGCGCTGCTGTGGTGGCGCATGCCTGACGGAACGCAGCTGCTTTTGCTCCTCAGCGTCGGCGCGCTCGGCGGGGTGGCGCAATATGCGCTGTTCGAAGGCATGAAGCGCGCCGCGGTGTCGATCGTGGCGCCGTTCGAATACACCTCGCTGGTCTGGGCCTTCGCGCTGGGCTACGCCATCTGGGGCGACGTGCCGCGCACGGCGGTGTTCATGGGCGCGGCGCTGATCATCGGCGCCGGCCTGCTCATCGTCGGCAACGAGCATTTCCGCAAGCGGGAGCAGGCCTGATGACAGCGGCTGTCAGGAGCAACCGGGTTGGCTGGCGCCATGACGGACACGCTTGAGATGCCTGAAAAGCTCACGCATGCCGCCGCCGACGCAGCGGCCGAGCGCACGCTTGGCATCATCCTGATCTCGGCATCGGCCATCGCCTTCGCGCTTACCGGCGTGCTGACCAAATCGATCCACGCCGATCCGCTGACCATCACCTGCTGGCGCGGTTTTTTCGGCTCGATCCTGATCAGCCTCTATGTGTTCTGGCGCCGGCGCCGCTCAAGCGGGCGCGAGAGCCTGAGACTGGGCTGGCGGGGCTGGCTCTTGGCGGTCGAGGGTGCCGCCGTCAGCATCGCTTTCATCTCGGCGTTCAAATACACCTATGTCGCCAATGTCGCGGTCATCTACGCGACCTCGCCCTTCATCGCCGCGCTCCTTGCCTTCCTTCTGGTACGGGAAAAATGCCGGCTGCAGACAATGGTCGCGGCCGCCGTATCCTTTTGCGGCGTCGCCATCATGGTGGGCGGCGGCCTCGGCAGCGGCCATCTGTTCGGCGACGGGCTGGCGCTTTTGATGACCGCCGGCAGCGCGCTCTACATGATCATGGTGCGCGCCTTCCGTGACTCGCCTGTCGTGTGGGCGGGCGCGGTCTCGGCCTTCCTGCTCTTCGTGCTCGGCTGGTTCGTCACCGATCCGCTGGCCGTCTCTACGCGCGACGTGGTGCTGCTTGCCACCTTCGGATGCTCCTTCGCGCTGGCCTCGATTCTGTGGACGGAAGGCTCGCGGCTTATCCCTGCC
>NZ_RZRY01000744.1:0-2852 GCF_003998035.1 Mesorhizobium sp. M2A.F.Ca.ET.039.01.1.1
CTTCGACGCCGTCCTGCGCCAGCAAGGTGACGAAACCGGAATCGGCATGCTCGCGGCCGATGACGGTCCGCATCTCGCCTTTGTGGAGTACAGAGAAGTCGGGACCGCTGAGGTCGACGCCGCTGTTCGGGTCACGCAACGGGTAGCGGATCAGGCGCAATGTCGAGATGCCGCCCTCGAAATCCTTATCGAAAATGGTCTCGGTCAGCCCCAGGCCGCGCGCGACCGAGCGCAGCAGCGCGTTGCCGACCGTCGCCATCGCCTTGTAGTAGTTGGCGGCAGCCTCGCGCCAGCCGGGCAGAGTGCTTTCGGGCGGGAGCGGCGTGGCCTCGCAGAGCGGATCGCCGGCATCGAGGCCGGAGGGTTCGGTCCGCGCGTCGGCGATGTCCGGCCCCATATCGATGCCTTCCTTATAGGAGACGGCGCCAGGCTGCAGCGGAAACCAGCCGCGATAGACATTTTGTTTCGTGCGGTCGAAATTCCAGCGCAGCAGCTTCTGCTTTTCAGCCTCCGGTAGCGAAAAGATCGCCAGCAGCCACGCCCGGTTCTGCGGAGTCAGCCAGTCGTCGCCGGGAAAGTCGCGGATCGCCATGAAGCCGATGCCGGAGGCCGCGGCCATGATCCTCGAGTCGGTCTGGTCGCGGGCGGGCGAGGGCGGACCGAACAAGGGTGCGATCGCGATCGTGTCGATGTCGGCCATCAGTCTTCCTCCCGTCGGACGCCATAAGCAGGGCGCGGCGGCGGGCGATTGTCAATCGCAGGCGCGGACACGTCGTTGAGCCACCCACATCAGCGCAGGCGATCGCATCCCATCAGTGTTTTTTGTTTGACCCTCTCATGCCGGCCGCTACCTTGCCGGCATTTCCTCGAAACGGGTGTCGGTGATGGCGAAATATGAGGGCGGGTGCCTGTGCGGCGGGGTGCGTTACAGGGCCGAGGCGGAGCCGATCAACGAGCGCGTCTGCCATTGCCGGATCTGCCAGAGGGCGATCGGCGCGGCCTTCAACGCCCGCCTGCTCTTCCGCATCGACGATGTGACCATCGACGGGCCGGTGGCGACAATCAATTCCACGCCTGACCTCAAGCGCGGCTTCTGCCCGGCTTGCGGCACAACCCTGTTTTCGCGCCGCGATTCCAGAAACATTCTCGGCGTCACCTCCGGCTCGCTCGACGATCCGTCGCTGTTCAAGCCGGACATGCATTTCTGGACTGCCTCGAAGCAGCCCTGGCTGATGCTCGACGATGGCCTGCCGCAATATGAAGGCGCGCCGCCGGCCTGAGTCATTGCGACGCATCTCTGCACAAAATTTCATCTCCGCTGCACGACATAGCCGGCAAAGCGTCATTGGCGGGCCATCTTTGGCTGCCTATCTAAGCGCCATGCGGGCAGGCATCGAGGAGGCGACGGATGAGCGAGAGCATCAACACCCTGGACGAGCTTTTGAACGACCCGATGATCCAGCTCGTGATGGCGCGCGACCGCGTGCGGCCGGCCGAGCTTCGCCTGCTCCTGGAAAAGGCGCGCGACAAGGCCGGCGATTATTCCCGCATCGACCAGGCTTCGGTGCCGCCGGCCCATATGGTGGCAAGAAGCTGCCTGAAGCAGTGGCTGCATCGCTAAGGCAGCTCCAGGAAAATGGTCAGCTCGAATACGCCGGCAGGTAAGCGTAGTGATTGCGTAAATAGGCGAGCTTGAAGCCGAGCCGGTCGTAGTTGCGATAGGCCGGCCCGTCGCGGTCGGGGAGCGGCGCCTCGATATCGGCGACAAACAGCTTCGCGCCGGCGGCGATGCCGTCGCGAACCAGCCTTTCCCCAAGCATGGCATCCAGATCGAAGCTCGGCGCCATGATGCCAGGTACCGGCGCGTCGATGCCGCTCCAGGCGGCGCCGTCGGGGCCGATGAAAAGCGAGCGCACAGCGGCGACCGCGCCGCCACGTTTCAGCATGTAGTGGCGCCAGCCCTTGCGGCCGACAAGCGCGGTGAGCCAGGGCGAGGTGGGGAGCCTGTATTTGGCATCGATGAAAGAAGCCCATTCCGAAGCCGTCCTGGGGGTCACCTCCTCGATTACGGGATCGTCTACCGGGATCAGCGGATCGCCCGGGAAGAGCGGTTCGGCTGGCAGCGGCGTCGCGTCGCGATAGATGCGCTCCCAGCCGCCCTGATGCTGCAGGCCGCGCGCTTCCAGCCAGCATCTCAGCCGCGCCGGCTCGGTGTGCGGGCTGGTGTAGAACCACGGCCGCATGATGCCGGCATTGCGATAATGCGCGAGCAGCGCGTCGAGCTGTTCCTCGGTCGCCGGACCATCGACGCCGATATTCTTCACGCAGTTGAAATGGATGAACGGGATCGTCGTGCAGGTGGTCCAGACCAGATCGCCCTCGCTCGCGATCGACAGCCCATGCCGTGCCGCGAAATCGGCGGGCGCCGCGTCGTAAAGGTCGCGCCAGGCCGCGACTTCGGCGCGCTCGATGGTGCGGCTGATGTCACGCGACACCTCCTCGATCGCGATTTCCGGGGGGTGCGTCTCCAGCGGCACGACTGGCTCGAGTTCCGAGAGGGCGGCGGTCGACATGGCATGCTCCTCCGATATGCCTTACAGTGTAAGATTAGCGGAGGATAATATGCTGCAGCCTGTTGTCAAGCAGGATTAGCGGCACCTTACAAATCCGTGAGTTGGAATCACGCTATCGTGAGGCTAAGCCTCTCCCAGAGGGGCTTTTCGAAGACGATTCACTTTTGCCTCGGCAGGGATCGGGGCGCAGGGAAAAGGGTTGAGATGACCGACGTCTGCACTCAAGGACTGGATACCGGCTTTGTCGGCCTGGGTTATGCCAAAGTGGCATTTCTGGGC
>NZ_RZRY01000745.1:0-2848 GCF_003998035.1 Mesorhizobium sp. M2A.F.Ca.ET.039.01.1.1
ACCATGATCGGCGCCACGCCGATGATCGGCAGCGCCGAGACCATATTGCCGATCGGCAGCAGCCCGCGCCTTAGGAACGGCACGCGGTCGGCGAGGATCGCGATGGCGAAGCCGGCGAGGTTGCCAACGACATAACCGATCAGCACCGCCTTGAAGATCGTCTGCCGCACATCCGAGCCCAGGATCGGCAGCGAGTTGGCGATGCGTGCGCCGATGGCGCTTGGCGGCGGCAACAGGATGAAGGGGATGCCTGCGCCGCGCGTCACCGCTTCCCAGATAATCAGGATCCACGCGCCGAAGATCGCCGGGATGATCAGGCGCAAGGCGTTCCTCGCGACGCTTTGGTTGGGACGCAACGAAGACAACAGCGCAACGCAACGCCAGGCGAGCAGCCAGGCGGCGGCAAGCAGCAGGAAATACGGCGCCAGCGCCGTGCCCTCGAAACCGGCTATGCCCTTGATCAGCAGCCAGGCTGCGGCATGGGCGCCGACGAACAACACGATCGCCTCAAAGATCGGGGTGAGCTTGACCATCGAGACAAGCGCCGCAAGGAGCAGCAGCCCGATGATCAACCCCTTTGCGCCCATATAGGGATAGGCAACGGTTGCGGTCGGATCCGCCAGCGCGGCTGCCTCCGGCTTCGTCATCGCGCCAAGCGCAAAGGCGGTGAGGCAAAGCAGGATTGCCAGCACTGATTGCCAGGATGGCTTCAGCCAAGTCATGCCGGCCTCCCGCCCATGGCGCGGTCGACGAGGCGCCCGGCAATGCCGACCACCATCACCAGCAGCGCCGCGACGATGGAGCCTGCGACCAGGGCCGACCAGATATCGATGGTCTGGCTGTAATAGGCGCCCGCGAGCAGCTTGGCGCCGATGCCGGCGACGGCGCCCGTCGGCAACTCGCCGACGATGGCGCCGACCAGGCTCGCCGCCACCGCCACCTTCATCGAGGTGAACAGGAACGGCACCGAGGCCGGCACGCGCAGTTTCCAGAAGGTCTGCGACGCACTGGCATTGTACGTATGCATCAAATCGAGATGCATGAGCTCGGGCGAGCGCAGGCCTTTCACCATGCCGACCGCGACCGGAAAGAACGACAGATAGGTCGAGATCAGCGCCTTGGGGATCAGTCCGGTGATGCCGATCGCCGCCAGCACCACGATGATCATCGGCGCCACCGCCAGGATCGGAATGGTCTGCGAGGCGATGATCCACGGCATCAGGCTGCGGTCGAATGTCGCCACATGCACGATGCCCACGGCAATGAGGATGCCGAGCGCGGTGCCGAAGGCGAAGCCGAGCAGCGTCGAGGACAATGTCACCCAGGCGTTGTAGACGAGGCTGCGGTTCGAGGTGACGGACCGCAGAAAAGTGTTCTCAAAGAAATTCACCGCCACCTGGTGCGGCGCCGGCAGCGTCGGCTTCGGCTGCGACAGCGTTTTGCCGATGAACTCGACCGTGCCGGGCGTCTCATTGCCTCGTTGATCGAGATCGCGCTGGAACGGCGCGTTGAGGATGACGGCAAAGACGTACCAGAGCACCACCACGCCGGCGAGGATGGTGGTGACGGGGATGATTTTCGAGCGGAAGCTATCCATCTAGCGCCGCCCTTCTCCTCTCCCCTGCGGGGAGAGGGTGGCCTGAGCGAAGCGAAGGCAGGGCAGCTTGAACTGGGGTGCCGTGGCGCACCCGCTCTTCGTCATCCTAGGGCGGAGCAAGGAGCGAAGCGACGCAGCGCAGACCCTAGGATCCATGCCGTTACTTCGACGCTCCGCATCGGTCCAGAATAAGACTCCCTGCGTTCTGCGGCGGTTAGCGACCATTCTGCACCGTTTGGACCCTTCGGCCGACGTCACGGCATGGATCCTAGGGTCTGCGCTCCGCTTCGCGTCGCTCCGCCCTAGGATGACGAAGGCGTGGCGGCGGCGTCCGCACTCATTCGCCCTCCCGTCAATCATCATAGCTGTGCCCAGCCCTCAACCCATCCCGCACGCGCGCTGCGATCGCCAGGAATTCCGGCGTCTCGCGGATGTCGAGCGGCCGCTCCTTCGGCAGCGTCGATTCGATGATGTCGGTGACGCGGCCTGGCCGCGGCGACATCACCACGATGCGTGTCGACAGATACACCGCCTCGGGGATCGAATGGGTGACGAAGCAGATCGTCTTGTTGGTCCGCGCCCAGAGGTCGAGAAGCTGCTCGTTCAGATGATCGCGCACGATCTCGTCCAGCGCGCCGAACGGCTCGTCCATCAACAAAAGGTCCGCGTCGAAGGCGAGAGCGCGCGCGATCGAGGCGCGCTGCTGCATGCCGCCGGAAAGCTGCCAGGGATATTTCTTCTCGAAGCCAGAAAGATTGACCAGCGCCAGCGTACGCTTGATGCGCTCCGCCTGCTCGGCTTGGGAGAGGCCGATGATCTCCAGCGGCAATCCCACATTGCGCTCGATGGTGCGCCACGGGAACAGGGCCGCCGCCTGGAAGACATAGCCGTAGGCGCGCTTCTCGCGCGCCTGCTCAGGCGTCATGCCGTTGACGGAGATCGTTCCGGATGTCGCCCTTTCCAGATCGGCGATGACGCGCAGCAAGGTTGTCTTGCCGCAACCGGACGGGCCGATGAAGGAAACGAACTCGCCCTTGCCAATGGTCAGATCGACATTGGACAGCGCCTGCACCGGACCGTCATTGGTCTGGAAGGTGAGGCCGAGCTTGCTTGCCGAAACGACGGCTGGCGGCTGTTCGCTCATTGGCTGCAGCCTGCCTTTCGCAGCCGCTGCCGCGCCGTCCGCAATCCGGTTGATTTTATGATAGCGTTGCTTTCCACTCGTCCTGTCCCACCCGATCGACGCTGCCC
>NZ_RZRY01000746.1:0-2846 GCF_003998035.1 Mesorhizobium sp. M2A.F.Ca.ET.039.01.1.1
CGCTTGCAGCGCTCTTCTGTTCCCGTCTCTTGGCCGCTAACCTCGATTGGGCCGCGCTTAGCTCCATCTGCCATTCGTTGGTGGCCATCGGATCACCGCAGCCAAAAACCCTCGCCAGCCAATGAATGTTGGCAGCGCTAATTCCCTTGTCGTTGTCTTGAAACCAAAGCTGCACTGTTCTGAGATCGACCCCGATCCGGTTGGAATCGATCTGCGAAATCGCCTCTGCAAGAAGCTCGGGCGTCCATGGGCCTGCAGGAAACCCATCTTTGCTCAATGGCCGACCGGCTCCTGCTGCTGCTAATCGTTTGAATAGTTCCTTGAGATCACTCCCGTCTCTCGGTGGCGGAAGAAATAAGTTTCCATTCTTAAACAACAACTTGCAGGCTCGGATTTCGCTTCGTTTCGTATCCTATCGTGCCATCGTTCCTGATCAACGTATTTCTCGACCCGATGCAACGGGCGAGGGGCGGGCCGCGAATCACTCGGAGCAGAACAATGGCTGTTGAACTGGCGTGTAGCACCGGAGAGGCGCAGGAGGCGTACTCAGTCGTGGATCTGATCGCGGCGCACCGCCGCGCTATTTCCGAGCTGGAGTGTCTCGGCAAACGTTTGATGCACGCCGAAGAGGCCGAGACGGAGTTGATCGGTCCGCGGCTGGACGCTGCCATGAAGGACGAAACGGTCATTCGACGGCAGGCAGCGATGGCGCCGGTCGCCAATGTTGGCGAGCTGAAGATGAAAGCGGCCTATTTTAAGCGGCTCATCAACAACGGTTGGTGCGACGTGGATGCGGACGACCTACATGAGCTGCTGCGGTCTTTCGCCGAGTTGCCGACCTAAGAAAAGAAGGCGGAAATCCAAGACGTGAGCGCATGCCATGCGGCATAGGCCAACGCCGGCACCGCGATGATGGCGATGAATGCGAGCGCCCCGGTTATGGCACCGTCCGTGCGGCCCTCGACGGGGTAGTAGTAGCGGCTCGATTGATCCTCGTGGTTCATTGCTTGCGCTCCCCTGCCCATCTCAGCAGAAGTTCAATGGGATGTTGAAACTTCCTCGCCCAAAGACCATCAGCTTTCATCTTCGCGTTGAGCTCAGCCACCAGATAGTTGGCGCTGACCGCATTGCCTTTCTGGTCGGTGGCGGCGAAGGCGTAGCCGGCCGCGATCAGGGCGGTCCCAACGTCGATCGTATTGTCGTCGAGTTTCGCGCCACACACCACAAAGGTCGCTTTATCGAGCGCCAAGGCAATGGGCTGGCAGGTCACGGCCGCCGTCGAAAACAAGGCGGCCAGGTGGGCGAGCGAGACGTTCCCGCAATCGAGCTCTTGGCCATTGGCATCCAGGGCGATCGTGCCCCGCAAGCATGATTGCACGCCATAAAGCCGGTAGAGCTTGCCGCGGTCGCGCCACGTATCTCCGGTCAGCAGCTCGACGCTTTTCGACACCAGGAAGGGCGCGGTTGTCGCGCTTGCTGGCGCGGCTCCTTCCGCGCCCACGGCGTGAGCGCACGTGAGTATGATGAGGGTTGCGAGGCTAGTTCGCTTCATCGGTCTGGAACTGTTTGCCGAGATCTAAGGCATGTTCGAGATCCGGCCGCAGGGACTTGCCGTCCTTGTTGCGGCCGATCGCAGCCATCTCGAAGAAAACCATGGAATCGTCGTCATAGGAGACCGAATAGGGATCGTTGGTATTGCCAGCTCCGACGAGTGCAAAACACGAAACCGCGTCCGGCACCCCGGATTGGCTTTTCAGGACCAGCGTCTTGCACAACACGACGGAGGCGCGGGTGTTATAGACAGCCTCGTCATAGTCGCGCACGGCCTTCGTGCAATCCCACAGCTGAGCCTTGTAGGTGATCTTGGCCTTCGGGCAGGCCGTAAGACCACGCAGCCGGTAGGTGACGCCGTTGATGACGCGTTCAGTGGCGGACGTGATTTGCACCGGCTTTGCCAGCGGTGTCACCTCGCGTTGAAAAAAGCCTCCGCGTGCGTCGTAGCGCTCGTAGACGAAGGTCTTTTCGCCAGGCTTGGCGAACTTCTGCAGATACGCGGTCGAGGGCTGCTCGAACGGATGCGGCTCGTTGGTGCCCAGATCGGCGGCGCCTACGACGGTGCTGTGGAGCAACAATGCCGCGAGGAAGAAGAACTGCTTCATCGGAAAATTGGCCTCGATCCTGCTTCTCGTATTGACACTTTACTTTGGCACCATGTACCCATAGTAAAGTGTCAACCTTGGTAGCGCAATGAAAAACCGGATCGCCCTTGCGCTTTCTCTCTCAGCCGTCATGGCGCCATTAGGCGCCCATGCGGACAACACGAGTTCGACGCGCATCGCGGTGGCGTTTGCACTGCCGGCCCGCCCTGCAGTTTCGACCTTTTCCGATGCTGATCACGGTTCGACGATTGGCGGCGGGTGTGCGCCGACGGATCGCGGGCAAGCCGCGGCCTTGGTGCGCCAGATCGCCGAGGACGAAGGCTTCGATCCCGACCTGACCGAGGCGGTTGCCTGGGCGGAAAGCGACATGGGCGGCAATCAAGGCCCGTCTCGCGCGGGCGCTCTCGGCATTATGCAGCTCATGCCGGCGACAGCGTCGCGTCTCGGTGTGACCGACAGATGTGACGCGAAAGCCAATATCCGTGCCGGCGTCCGCTATCTGAAAGCGCTTTATGACGAGTTCCATGATCCGCTTTTGATGTTGGCGGCCTACAATGCAGGCGAGCAGAACGTCTACAAGGCCAACGGCATTCCCGTGAACGACGAGACCACGAAATACGTGGTCAAGGTGCTCAATCGCTGGAAGCTCGGCAAGCTGATCAAGGCTCCCATTCCCAACCCTGTTGA
>NZ_RZRY01000747.1:0-2842 GCF_003998035.1 Mesorhizobium sp. M2A.F.Ca.ET.039.01.1.1
GCAGGCGTTGGCGCAGTTGAAGGCGCTGGCCGAGAAGGTGCGCGAGAATGCCGACTATGTCGGCGACAAGTTCGCCGAGGAAGCGCGCAAGATCCACTTCGGCGAGACCGATCCGCGCGGCATCTACGGCGAGGCGACGCCGGAGGAGGCGCAAAGCCTGATCGAGGATGGCGTCGAGTTCATGCCGATCCCGAGTTTTCCGGACGACCGGAATTAGGACGGCAAACTCAAGCTTCCGATCAGTTTTTCCAGCAGTTTCGCCAGCATTTCGCGGTCCTCTTGCGTCAGGCCGGCGAGGATTTCGTGCTCGTTGGCGACATGAGCGGCGAGTGCGGTGTCGGTGAGCTCGCGGCCTTTCGCGGTGAGCTGCACAACCACGCCGCGCCGATCGCTTGGGTGCGGCGCGCGCTGGATCAGACCGGCCTTTTCCAGGCGATCGAGGCGGGCAGTCATGGCGCCGGACGTCACCATCGTCGCCTCATATAGCTCGGTCGGCGTCAGCGCATAGGGCGAGCCCGACCGGCGCAATGTCGCCAGCACGTCGAACTCGCCGGCCTGCAACCCGAAGCGGGCGAAGACCGGCGCGAGCCGGTCGCGCGCAATGAGCGCCGAGGCCTCGTTCAGCCGTCCGATCACCCCCATCGGCGACACGTCGAGATCCGGCCGCTCCCGCCGCCACTGTTCCATAGCCCTGCCCGCCCGATCCATATCGCTCACCGCAAAGTATCTTGACGTAAAGAATCTTTACGCTATCTTATCGCATGAAGAACCGGCCGCCAAGCGGTCATGCAGCGACAGGACAGCCCGATGAAATTTCTCTGGGATTCGGCTATCGGCCTTCTGGTCGTGACCGGCGGCCTGCTCGGCATGACGCTGCCCTTCGGCAAGCTCGCCACCGCCGCCGGAGTGCCGGCCATGGTCTGGGCTTTCATTATATCGGTCGGCGCAGGCGGAGTGCTGTTGCTTGCGCTTCTGCTGCGCGGCGAGCGCATCCGGCTGACGCCGCACAAGCTGCGCTATTTCTTCGTCACCGCGGCGCTTTCCTATGCCATCCCCAATCTTTTGATGTTTTCCGCCATCCCGCATCTCGGCGCCGGCTACACCGGCATCATGTTCACGCTGTCGCCGGTGATCACACTGGTGTTCTCGATCCTGCTCGGCGTCAGGCGTCCGAACCTGCTCGGCGTCATCGGCATCGCCGTCGGCTTCGTCGGCGCGGTGATGGTCGCGCTGACGCGCGGCGAGGCCGGCCAGGCAGCGGACTATTTCTGGGTGGCGATCGGGCTGCTCATCCCGGTCAGCCTTGCCGCTGGCAACATCTATCGTACCGTCGACTGGCCGGAAGGCACCGGCCCGATCGAGCTCGCCGTCGGCAGCCATCTGGCCTCGGCCACGCTGCTCCTCATCGGCATACTGACGCTTTTGGGCTGGCAGGCCTTCGCACCGCTCGCCGGAGTGCCGCTGGTGATCGTCGGGCAGGTCGCCTCGGCCTCGGCAATGTTCGTCTTCTTCTTCCGCCTGCAGGCCGTCGGCGGCCCGGTCTATCTCAGCCAGATCGGCTATGTGGCAGCGGCCGTCGGCCTGTTCGCCGGGACGATCCTTCTCGGCGAGCACTACCAGCTTCTGACCTGGCTGGGTGCGGCCATCATCACCGCCGGTGTGTTCATCACCACGAAGGCGCAAAGCCAAAACGGCGCGCCTGCGTCGGTCCGGATCGAGCCGGCGTCGTCCCGCAGCTAATCCATCTTTGCTCGCGGCGCATGTCCTTATCCCGAAACCGGTTCCCATTTTCGGGAGACATGCTTTAAGCTCGCCTTGACGCTGTTCCAGACAGAGAACAACTACGCATCTTTCGTGAGATTGCTTTCGGCGAAAAAGGAGAAAGCCATGGCCAACGCGGAAGGTCCGGTCAGCGTCGCGGATTTCCGCGCCGCCATGCGGCTCATCGTCGGCAATGTCAGCGTCATCACCGCCGGCGTCGGCGACGACCGTACCGGCCTTGTCGTCATCTCGGTGGTGTCGCTGTCGGCGGAACCGCCGAAGGTGATCGCCTGCGTCAACCGCTCCTCGTCGACCTGGCCGGTCGTCGAGCGCTACCGGCATTTCGGCGTCAACTCGCTCGGGCCTCAGCACCAGCGGGTGGCCGAGCGCTTCTCCGGCTTCGGCGGCATCAAGGGCAAGGACCGCTATGAGGGTGCCGAATGGACGACGCTGAAGACCGGCGCATCGTTGCTCACCGATGCGGTGGCCGCGTTCGACTGCAGCCTCGACGAGATGATCGACCGCGGCGCGCATTCGATCGTCATCGGTTCGGTCGAAGCTGTCAGAATCCAGGACGCTGGGCAGGCTCTGATCTACTGGCGGGGCGGCTATCGGCCGTTGGAAGCCTGAGGTCTGACGCGATCAGACCGAGGCTTTCTCTGCCAGCACCATGTAGTTGACGTCCATGTCCTTCGAGCGCTGCCAGCGGTCGGCCAGCGGATGATAGATGACGCCGGTGCGGTCGATCACCGTGAGCCCGGCGGCGCCCAGCGCCTTTTCCAATTCGTCCGGCCGCACGAGCTTGCCGAACTGATGCGTGCCGCGCGGCAGCCAGCGCAGCACATATTCTGCGCCGATGATGGCAAGGCCGAGCGCCTTCAGCGTGCGGTTGATCGTGGCGACGAACATGATGCCGCCCGGGCGGACCATCTGGCCGCATTTGGCGACGAACAGGTCGACATCGGCGACATGCTCGACCACTTCCATGTTGAGGATGACATCGAAGGTCTCGCCGGCGTCCGCCAGTTCCTCGGCCGTCGCGGCGCGATAGTCGATGCCGACACCGGCTTCCGCCGCATGC
>NZ_RZRY01000748.1:0-2834 GCF_003998035.1 Mesorhizobium sp. M2A.F.Ca.ET.039.01.1.1
ACATTGGCGTTGGGCGCGGCGCCGAACGAGGTCGAGGCGCCGGAGAATAGCTTGGCCTGCGAGATCACTTGCGCATGCACTTCGAGCCCGATGATGATTTCCCAGTCGCCGGTGGCGCCGGGGATCAGACGTTTCGCGTCAGGGGTGCGGGTGTCGATGATGCTCATGGAGGCCTGCGTATCTTAGAATTCGCGATATGCAAAACGCATATTTCGGTGCGCAACTTCGCTAGTGCAAACCGCCCTGCGAGACAAGCGTAAAGCCCACACGCTGGCCTTTTCCGCTACGTTCGCCTATGGGACACTCCTCCCAATGGAGAGTGGATGTCCACTTACGCTCAGTCCCGGTGAAGCCCTGACCTCGTAGCGAGGCAGGGCAGAAAAACCTGAAACCCCGTGCCGCGATGTCTCGCGGCGGCGGCTTTTGTTGTTTTTCCCGGGACTTTATCCAATGGACATTTCGCGCAGCGCATGACCCCGAAAATCGGAACCGATTTTCGGAAAGGATCATGCGCCAACCAAGAGTGCCACAGCGTCCTTTTGCGCGTCCGAGACGCGCGGCGCTGTGGGGAACAGCGCATACTGCATCTGCTCGCGCAGGGCGGGCGTATCGAAATCGAAAAAAACGAGAGTAAAAAGATCGCCTCCGTCCAGTGCCTGACCCGCGACGGCTGGCGCTATCCTGGCTTCGACCTGGAGCTCTTTCGACGACTGAGGCGCAAGAAAGCGGTTTCTTCGACGGAAGCCGGCCCCTACCGCATCACCCGGCGCGGGCTGCAGCTCGTCCACGCCGAGCTCGACAACCGCTAATGCCCAATGCCGCCGGCCGAAAAACCGGCGGCATATTTCGCACGCTAGGCGGTGGCGATGTAGGCCCTGATCTCCTCGGCTTCGCGCTCGACGTCCTCGATGCGGCGCTTGACCACGTCGCCGATGGAGACGATGCCGTCGAGCAGGCCGTTTTTCTCCACCGGCAGATGGCGGAAGCGGCCCCTCGTCATGATCTCCATGACCTCGTTGACCGTGTGGTTTTCGTTGCAGATCTTCACCTTCGGTGTCATCGCAGAGCGCACGGCGATGTCGAGCGCGGCGGCGCCCTCCCTGGCCAGGACCTTGACGACGTCGCGCTCCGAGAGGATGCCGACAATCTTCCGGTCGCCATTGGTGATGACGAGCGCGCCGATCCTGTGCTCGGCCAGCATGCGAATGGCCTCGCTGAGTTTCTCATTGGGCCCGAGCGTGAACACGTCATGGCCCTTGCTTTCGAGAATTGCCTTAACCGTCATGGCGTCCTCCACTGCCTTTGACGCCGGCTCCCCGCCCCGACCGGCTTTTCAGCCCCTGCGCCCCTAGGAAGACACCGGGTGCTTAGCAAACATGGTGCGCCGTGATTGGTTGCTTTTCAAGTGCGCCTAAGGAGTAGGCGGCAGCCGGCGGCGGTCGAAGAAACGCAATCCGAAGAAGCCGGCGATGAAGCCGCCAATATGGGCTTCCCAGGCGATCTGGCCGTCGACACCCGGCGCGAAGCCGAGCAGGCCGGTTGCCAGATTGATCACCATCCAGACGCCAAGAAAGGTCATGACGCCGCGCGAGCGCAACACGGCCGCGATCGGCAACGGCTCGCCGGCGAAGGCCGCCCTGCCGGACGACCGGTCGATGCGGAAGCCATAGCGCGCGGCCGCGCCCATCATGCCGGAAATCGCCCCCGACGCGCCGACGAGCGGCACCTCGCCATAGGGATGCAGCGCCCAGAACAGAACAACCGAAGCCAGCCCGGTCACCGCGTAGAATATGGCGAAACGCAGCGCGCCGAGACGATTGGCGAGCGGCGAGCCGAAGGCCGCCAGCCAGATCATGTTGATGGCGATGTGGGCAATGCCACCATGCATGAACGCATAGGTGAATGGACGCGTGAACGAGAACCAGTCGAAGCCATACTTGCCGGTGTAGAGCACCGGAATGAAGGCTCCGTCGTAGAGCAGTACCATGTTCTGCGCATCGTCCAGGACATATTGCTGCAACAGAAAGACAGCCGCGCAAATGCCGATCGCGGCCAACACCACTGGCGGCAGGTTGAACACCGGTTCGCGGCGCCTTGGCTCTGGAGCCTCGTCCGGCGGCGGTTCGTTCTCAGTGGGGCTTACAGGCTCGCTCATGCGCCCTTGCGGTCCGGGAGTCAGGGATTTCGACGAGCATGTAGATCACGCTTTTTCGAATCACAAATGGCTATTCGCCACAGGACGCGTGCGGGAGAAGGCGCGAATCAGAACGGGAACGAATCAAAAAGAAGGCCGTCCAGGTGTCCCCCTGGACGGCCGGTCGAGTCCCCTGCTCCCCGTAAACTCTGACTGAAGTGCTGCCGGTCGTCGCTAGAACGGCCGTTTTGGAGTGGTTTTGATGTGCCACGGGCCTCGGCGGCACGCAATGTAAACCATTTGTTAACCTTAACGACCCCGAGGCGTGAACAAACGTTAACGATACTGGCACGCATCCTGCTCCGCACCGCATGAAGGTCATCGGAGGGCGCCCTGTCTGTTCGCCGATGGGACATCAAAAGACAGATTGTGCGGAGCGGAATGGACATGAAAGAAAAAGGATCGATCGCGCTGTTCCAATATTGGAATCAGTTGCGTGATGGCCGCCTCGCCCCGAAGCGATCGGAAGTGGAGCCAGCCGACATCAAGTCGCTTCTGGCCGACACCTTCATCCTAGAGCGCGACACGCGCGGCGAAGCGGTGTTTCGGCTGGCCGGCACGAGGCTCTGCGCCTATTACGGACGCGAGCTCAAGGGCTTCTCTTTTCCTTCGCTGTGGCGCGAGAAGGACCAGCGTCTGG
>NZ_RZRY01000749.1:0-2832 GCF_003998035.1 Mesorhizobium sp. M2A.F.Ca.ET.039.01.1.1
AACGTTCGAAGATTGCAAAAACGATCCGCTCTTTACCCAGATTCCGGTTATATCCGCCCGCCGCAAGTTGACCGCGATTAAGAAATTGCCTTCAGGTAAAAATGAGAACGCCGACCGCGAATACGAGAAACTGATTGGCGATCTCTTTCCGTCACTACTCTATCCCCAGCTTGATTTCGCTGCAGTCCAAAGCCGAACGGACAGTGGTTCGCTTGTACGCGACCTCATCTTTTACAATTCCCAGTCCGATCCCTTTCTAAAAGGCATATTTGACGACTATGCTTCAAGACAATTGGTCTTCGAGCTTAAGAACGTTCGAGAAGTCAGCCGTGATCATGTGAACCAGCTCAACGCCTACATGACTGACAGTTTGGGAAAATTCGGAGTATTGGTGACGCGCAATCCACTAACCGGCGCTCGAAAGCAACGAACAATCGATCTCTGGTCGGGTCAACGCCGGAGTATCATTACACTCACTGATGCCGACGTCGAACAGATGGTGGAGTTGTTCGAGAGCAAACAGCGACTACCCATCGACGTGATCAAGAAAAAATATATTGAATTCAGGCGAGATTGTCCGAGTTAGGATTGAAAAATGGCCTTGACGCCTCAACAAATAGAAAAGCTGGAGAAGATTTCCGGTCAGATGGATGGTCTTCACAAGGAAATTGCGACCCTTGTGAAGAAATCGCCAAACGATGGATTGAACGAATTTAAGTTGAAATTCGTCAACGCTATCCTTGGTGAGGCAAACGATATATTGGGCTCCACGCACAAACCCTTGGCTGATTTTGATCAGTTCGATGCGGACGATGTCCCGACTACAAGTGATGTCGCTCTTATCCTCGGTCAATACATCGAGGAGCTTGAGCGCAAGCGGGCTGACAACATAAAACGTGGAACAAACGGAGTTTGGATTTACCGCATCGAAGGATCAGACGTGATGATCCGGACGGCGCCACCGAAGAAGATACAAGAGAAAAAGTGATGTCGAACAAATACTATACAACAGAATCTAAAGTTAGACAATACGAGGCCGTGATCGGCGTATTCACTGAGCTATTCAAGGAACTTAAAGACCTTGGAAAGAAGAAGCCGGAAGGAACGCTTAGCACTAGCAAAGTAAATCTTATAAATCGGGTGCTAGCTGACGCCGTTAAACTTCTGGAAGGCGCTCCGGATCACAAGTATCTTGATCTTTTGGATAGCGATTCCTTGCCGCAATACGGAGACGCTATTCTGATCCTGTCGCAATATGAAGGCGCCTTAAAGTCATTCTACGAGCGGCACTACGGATATCAGAGCGGCGTCGGCGACGCGTGGTTCATCCAGCCTAAGAAGAGTGGTTGAACGCCAGCCGAGGCCGACAGGCAGCGGCCTTTGTTAGACCGCACACGCATCTCAGAGCGCTCGTTACATTCTCATCCAATTCCTGGTCGAGGCGACGGTGCTGTCGCTGCTCGGCGGCATTATCGGCATCCTGATCGGACTGTCGCTGGCCGGCATGGCCTCGATGGCGCTGACGATACCGTTCGCGCCGAGCCCCGCCGTCATCCTGCTCGCCGTCGGCTTCTCCGCGCTGATCGGCATGGTGTTCGGCTTTTTCCCGGCGCTGCGCGGCGCCCGCCTCGATCCGATCGACGCGCTGCGGCACGAATAGCCGTTATTCCACAACCTTGGTGCATGCGCACGTCGACAGCACTGTCACCATCCGACCCTACAATGCTAGATTGATTTACCGTTTTACGGGGATTCCGAACTTTATTTGGACGCTCTTCCGTATCGAAAGCCGTTTCAAACTTGCCTAGCATTGCTGTCGACAACATGTTTCTGTTCGAGAAACAATAAATACGGGGGATTGGTGACTGAACATTCGCTCTGCGTAGCCAACACAAAGTTAGAACCGCTGACCCCATGGTGCTCGTTAACCCTCGCCTGACGGACTACTTCGGAATTCCAACGCCACAAGCGCAGCTTGATTTTGCCATACCGTTTTTCAACGAAGACATACCACTTTACGTCGATCCATTCCTCCTGTGGGCCTCTCCGTCACAACAGGATCAAGCGCTTCACACCGCCGTCATCAACACCTTCAATCAACTAGGTCAGCTCTTCCTTCGGGGAGAGCAAAAGAAGGCCGTTGGAACATTGATTGCCGCATCTGAGTGTGATGAGGTCGGTCTCGGCGCTTCGGCCACGAGAAAAGGGAAACGTCTGGGTAAGACCAAGGCGCACGAAATTCTCTCCCTGTTCAAAACTATCCCACAATACGGCAGCGCTGGATTTCGTCACTTCGAAGAGATTCAGTTTTTCATCGACGGTATTTCGAAAGATAGAATCAGCGATATCACCTGTAGCTTCACAAAGTCATTTCTCGTCGACTACACCATCGAACAATGTCATCGGCATGGGATTCCCTTGAGGGACCACACCCTCCCCCACGTCTATGACTACCGAAAGAACGAGTTCAAACCAGAAGGGGGTGTCCAACTCCCTTTTCACCCTGATACGCGCGCTCCACTGATTCTGGTGCCGAAGCGCTGGCTTCGCTTCGGGCCTTGGATTTCTTACGACGACTATTTCCAGGAACATTGTCCACAGGACGATATCTCGCATGAGGCAGACAAACTTGAACGCGTGGACGTCCTGAATTTCAACCGCGCAAATTACAACGTCGTCGACGCTTATATCAGAGAGAAGGAAAGAACGTTCGAAGATTGCAAAAACGATCCGCTCTTTACCCAGATTCCGGTTATATCCGCCCGCCGCAAGTTGACCGCGATTAAGAAATTGCCTTCAGGTAAAAATGAGAACGCCGACCGCGAATACGAG
>NZ_RZRY01000074.1:0-15437 GCF_003998035.1 Mesorhizobium sp. M2A.F.Ca.ET.039.01.1.1
GCCTCTATGATTCCAACGAGGGCCATCTCGACCCTTATGGCACCACGCATGCCTATGCGGGCGCCGCCAGGAAGCGCGGCGCCGACGTCATCCTGCGCAACCGCGTCGTCGAGCTGAAACAGCGCGCCGACGGCGGCTGGGACATCGTCACCGAGAAGGGCACGATCGTCGCCGAGCATGTCGTCAACGCCGGCGGTCTCTGGGCCAAGCAGGTCGGGCTGATGGCCGGCGTCGACCTGCCGGTGACGCCGATGGAGCATCATTATTTTGTCACCGAGGACATTCCGGAAGTCGCGGCGCTAGACAAGGAGCTTGGCCTTGCCGTCGATCTCGATGGCTTCTCCTATCTGCGCCAGGAGCGGAAGGGCGTGCTGCTCGGCGTCTATGAGCAGAACCCGAAACACTGGAACATGGACGGCGCGCCCTGGGATTACGGCATCGAGCTGATCCCCGAGGATATCGATCGCATCAGCCCCGAGCTTGCCAAGGCCTATGAGCGCTTTCCCTGCCTGGCCACGGCCGGTATCCGCAAATGGGTCAACGGCGCCTTCACCTTCACGCCGGACGGCAACCCGCTGGTCGGCCCGGTCAGGGGGCTGAAGAATTACTGGGTCGCCTGCGGCGTCATGGCCGGCTTCAGCCAGGGCGGCGGTGTTGGCAAGTCGCTGGCCGAGTGGATGATTTACGGTGAGCCGGAAGCCGACATCTTCGGCATGGACAGCGCTCGCTACGGCGCCTTCGCCGCCAACCGCGAGTATCTCAGGCGCACGACGGGCCAGTTCTATGCCCGCCGCTTCGTCATGACCTTCCCCAATGAGCGCCTGCCGGCGGGCCGGCCGCTGAAGCGCCCCGGCGCCTATGATGGCATGAGCGCCGCCGGCGCCGAGTGGACGGCGTCCTGGGGCCTGGAGATCCCGGCCTATTTCGCGCCGATGGGGTTCCGCGAGGAGACGACGCTGAAGCGCTCCAACGCCTTCGAAATCGTCGGCGACGAGGTGCTGCAGGTGCGCCGCGCCGCCGGCCTCGTCGATACCACAGCCTTCTCGCGCTATGCCGTGTCAGGCCCGGGCGCCGAGGCGTGGCTCGACCGGCTGCTCGCTTGCCGGCTGCCGAAGCCTGGCCGCGCCAAGCTTGCGCCGATGCTTGGGCCCAATGGCCGGCTGAAGGGCGACCTCACCGTGCTCAACTGGGGCGGCGGCGAATACTGGATCATGGGCTCCTACTATTTGCGCGAATTTCATATGCGCTGGTTCGAGGCGCACATCGCCGAAGGCGTTTCCGTCACCGACATTTCCGATGCCACATCCGGCTTCCTCGTCACTGGACCGAATGCACGAAAGATCCTCGAACGCACCACGCATCAGGACATCTCCGCCAAAACCCTGCCGTTCATGGCTTGCGGCGAGTTCGATATCGGCATGATGCGAGCGCGCGTTGCCAGGCTGTCCATCGCCGGCGAACTCGGCTTCGAGATCAACTGCCCGGCCACCCTGCATGCGACGCTGCGCGAAACACTGCTTGCCGCCGGCCAAGACCTCGGCCTTGCCGAGATCGGCTATTACGCGCTGAATTCGCTCAGGCTGGAAAAGAGTTTCGGCATCTGGTCGCGCGAGTTCACGCAAGGCTACACGCCCGGTCAGACCGGGCTCGACCGCTTCATCGCTTTCGACAAGGCCGAGTTCATCGGCCGCGACGCGGCGCTGAAAGAGCGCGACGCCGGTGCCTCGCGACGCATCGTGACGCTGGAGGTCGACGCTGTCCACGCCGATGCCAGCGGCTTCGAGCCGGTCTGGTCCAAGAGCCGGCGCGTCGGCTTCGTCACCTCCGGCGGCTACGGCTATACCCTCGGCAAGAGCGTCGCCCTGGCGTTGCTCGATGACGGTTTCGCCGGGGAGGGGACAGAACTTTCCATACACATTGTCGGGGTCGAACGGCCGGCGCGTGTCATTGCCGCCTCGCCCTACGACCCTGAAGGCAAGGCGATGCGGCAATGAGGAGGAACCGCCATGATCGATGAGGCCGCACGTGATCTCAGACGCGAGCGCCGGCGGGGACGCACCGGCGAGGCGGGCAGCGAATCCAGCCGCCGTCCGAACTACCGGTCCCTGAAGAACCCGTTCCTGCCGCAGCCGATCTTTTCCGAAGACCAGGTCGCCGCCATCCACGCTGCCGCGCTGCGCGTGCTGGAAGAACTCGGCATCAAGGTGCTGCTGCCCGAGGCCCGCGCCATCTACGCCAAGGCCGGCGCCTTGGTCGACGAAGACAGCCAGATGGTCAGGATCGGCCGCGACATGGTCGAGGCAGCACTTGCCTCGGCGCCGCGCTCCATTCCGGCACTTGGCGGCGACCGCTCGCGCGACCTGACGCTTGAGCTCGGCTCGATGGCTTTCCTGGCCGGCTCTGGCGCGCCCAACGTCACCGATCTCGAGCGCGGCCGCCGGCCGGGCACGCTCGCCGCCTTCGAGGAATTCATCAAGCTGATCCAGCATTTCGACGTGCTGCACATGCTTGGGCCCTGCGTCGAGCCGCAGGACATCGACAACCGCTTCCGCCACTATGCCGTCAACCGGGCGCAACTAACGCTGTCGGACAAGTTCCCCTTCATCTTTGCGCGCGGCACGCCGCAGGTCGAGGACGGGTTCGAGATGATCCGCCTGGCGCGCGGCCTCTCCGAGGACCAGTTCCGCGCCGGCGCCCATTGCTACACCGTCATCAACACCAACTCGCCGCGTCAGCTGGATATCCCGATGGCGCAAGGCATCATCGACTTCGCCAGGGCCGGCCAGGTCCTGATCATCACGCCCTTCTGCCTGGCGGGCGCGATGGCGCCGATCACGGTTGCCGGCGCGCTGACCTTGCAGCATGCCGAGGCGCTGGCTGGGTTGACGCTTGCCCAAATCGTGCGCCCCGGCGCGCCGGTGGTCTATGGCTCCTTCTCCTCCAATGTCGACATGAAGTCCGGCGCGCCGGCCTTCGGCACGCCGGAACATATCAAGGCGACGCTTGGGGCGGGACAGCTCGCCCGCTACACTGGGTTGCCGTGGCGCTCCGGCGGCGGCAGCGCCGCCAATATTTCCGACGTGCAGGCGGCACACGAGACGCAGTTCGCGCTGTGGGGCTCGGTGCTGGCTGGCGCCACCGTCTGCATCCACGCCGCCGGCTGGCTGGAAGGTGGCCTCAGCGTATCCCTGGAAAAGCTGATCACCGACGTCGAGGCGCTGCAGACCGTCGCCGAGCTTTGCGCCACGACGCCGGGCGACGAGGATGCCATCGGCTTCGAAGCCATCGCCGAAGTGCAGCCCGGCGGCCACTTCTTCTCGGCGACCCACACCATGACGCGCTACCGCACCGCCTTCTACGAGCCGCTGGTGGCCGACTGGTCGAATTTCGGCAACTGGACGCAATCCGGCGGCAAGACCGCGACCGAGCGCGCCACCGGCATCTGGAAGCGCATTCTTTCCGACTTCCAGCCGCCGGCCTCCGCTGCCGCCACCGCTGGCGTGCTCGACGAGTTCGTTGCCAGGCGCACCGAGGAGGGTGGCGCCGCGCCGGTCTCGTGATTTGACGAAAACGTAATAAATTCGAGACCTTCGCCCTTCACGCTATAGTCAAAACGATTCGCGATCTGGCATCGGATCGCGAGCGCGGCTACGTTGCCGGGCAGCGTGAGGAGATATGTATTGGCGATGGATGGTAAATGACGGCGCCTGGCGATTTGATGCAGGCCTTGTTCCTGAGGCTGAAGACCGATGCGTCGCTGTCGGCGCTGCTTGGCGGCGCCGGCCTGCTCGAGCAGGCGAGCGACAAGGCCGCCTTTCCGAACGTGACTTACGGCCGCACCAGCGCCTTCGACCTCGAGACCGGCGCCGACAACGACAGCGACCAGTTGGTCACCTTGCATATCTGGTCGAAAGCCCAGGGCGAGGCCGAGACACGCCTCATCATGGACAGCATCAGGGCGCGGCTCGACGGCGCGGCATTTTCGATCGGTTCGCGCGGCCAGACGCGCCTGTCGCTGGAATTCGCCGAGGCCCGCTATGACGAGGATCTGGCCGTCCATCATGGATTGCTGCGCTTCCGCGCGCTGACGCAGGAAGCCGCCTGAGAGGCTGCGCCGATACATGTCGCCCAGCAGTAGAGCTGGCGGCTCCGAAATATTCATCAAAACAACGGTTTAAGCGCGGCGTTTGAATCGGTTTCACGCGAAGCGCCTTGGCCTACAGCTGCGCCTGGATGGCGGCCTTGTCGATGACCGACCAGACTTCGCGAATCCGCCCGTCATGGAACTCGTAAAAGACGTTCTCGGCGAAGGAGACGCGCTTGCCGTGGACAGGCAGGCCGAACAGCACGCCCTTGGGCCGGCAGTCGAAATGCAGGCGCGCCGCCACGCGCGGCGGCTCCGAGATCAGAAGCTCGATATTGAAGCGCAGGTCGGGAATGGCCTCGAAATCGCCTTCCAGCATGCGGCGGTAACCCGAAAGCCCGATCGTATCGCCATTATACTGGACCTCCTCGCCGACGAAGCGGCCGAGATTGTCCCAATCCTGCTCGTTCAGGCAGGCGATGTAGCCCCGATAGAGACCGGCAATATCCTCGCGCGTCATCGCATCCTCCATGGCCGTCCGGCGTTTCTACACTAGCTAGCGCAGTGCGCGGTGAAGGCAGGCCAAAAAGCGTAGCGGATCAAGTGCTTTTCCGGCTATGAATTCGAAGCCGGGCTTGAGGGAGCCTTGGCACCGCCAGGCGCGGGGGAATGGCGGGCATGATTTTCGATCGTTCACCGTTCATTTCACGTTCAGCCCATATGCGTTAGAACCGTGATCATGAAAAACCTTGGCTCACATCTTCGCAAAGCAGTGCTGGCGCTTGCCGCGGCCGGGCTTGCGTCGCAGGCGATCGCCCTGCCGGCCATCGAGCCGTCGGCCGATCAGCCGGTGGTGCTCGCCGCCAGCGATTGCTACGCCATCGGCCAGCAGGTCGCCGCGCAGAACGGAGGCACGCTCGCCAAGGCGTCGCAGGCGACGCGGGGCGGCCAGCAGGTCTGCGTCATCGTCGTGCTCGTCCCCGGTAAGGACGGACAGCGGCCGCGCCGCTCGGAAATCGTCGTCCCGATGGGCTGACCCCTCTCGTTTCCCAGGCCGGCGGAATCGGCCTATACGTCTATCCAGCAACAGGCTTCAACCCATGCGCGTGCTCGTCGTCGAGGATGACAAGGATCTCAACCGGCAACTGGCCGAGGCGCTGGTCGATGCCGGCTATGTCGTCGACCGGGCCTATGACGGCGAGGAGGGGCATTTCCTCGGCGAGACCGAGCCTTACGATGCCGTGGTCCTCGACATCGGCCTGCCGCAGATGGATGGCATCAGCGTCGTCGAGCGTTGGCGCCGCGGCGGCCGCAAGATGCCGGTGCTGATCCTCACCGCCCGCGACCGCTGGAGCGACAAGGTTGCCGGCATCGACGCCGGCGCCGACGATTATGTCACAAAGCCCTTCCATATCGAGGAGGTGCTCGCCCGAGTGCGGGCCCTGATCCGCCGTGCGGCCGGCCATGCATCTTCGGAGCTCACCTGCGGCCCGCTGCGCCTCGACACCAAGGCGTCCAAGGCCGACGTCAATGGCATGCCGCTGAAGCTCACCTCGCACGAGTTCCGGCTGCTCGCCTATCTGATGCATCATATGGGCGAGGTGGTGTCGCGTACCGAGCTGGTCGAGCATCTCTACGACCAGGATTTCGACCGCGATTCCAACACCATCGAGGTGTTTGTCGGCAGGCTTCGCAAGAAGATGGGCATCGACATGATCGAAACCGTGCGTGGCATGGGCTATCGCATGCGAGAGCCGGAGGCGTGACGCGGAACCGCTGAAGCCAGCGATGGGAAGGTGGATTTCAAGGCTGCGGCTCTGGCCGCGCTCGCTGACCTTCCGCGTCATCGCTTTCTCGACCATCTGGGCGATCCTGACGCTGGTCGTCATCTTCACCCTCATCACCACGCTTTACCGCCAGGCCAGCGAGCGCGGCTTCGACAGCCTGCTCTCGGCTCATCTGTTCAACCTGATCGGCTCGGTCGGCATTTCCGACAACGGCGCGCTGACCGGAGCGCCCGACCTTGGCGATCTGCGCTTTTCCGAGCCGAATTCCGGCTGGTACTGGTCGGTGGAGCCTGCCTCCGAGGGCGTGCATGGCGAAATCCATTCTTCCTCGATGACGACCTCGCTCCTGTCGCCGAGCGTCGCGGAGGTCCCGTTCAACGCGAACTTCCAGCGCAGCTACTCGATGGAAGGCATCAAGGGCGAGCAGCTCGAAGTGTTCGAGAGCGAGTTCGTGCTGGACGCCAAGAACCGCGCCGCCCGCTTCCGCGTCATGGGCAATCATAGCGAGCTCGAGCAGGAGATCGCCAGCTTCCAGCGCCGCCTGCTCACCTATCTGTCGCTGTTCGGGGTCGGCATGATCGCCATCAATGCCATCGCCATCCTCTTGGGCCTCCAGCCCTTGCGCCGGGTCCGCAATGCGCTCGCCATGGTGCGCGAAGGCACGGCCCAGCGCCTCGACGGCAGCTTCCCGGCCGAGATCGAGCCGCTGGCCAACGAGACCAATGCGCTGATCGAGAACAACCGGCGCATCGTCGAGCGCTCGCGCACCCAGGTCGGCAACCTCGCCCATTCGCTGAAGACGCCTCTAGCCGTGCTGATCAATGAGGGCCGCGCGCTCGGCGGCGCCAAGGGCCAGCTGATCGCCGACCAGGCGGCTTCCATGCAGAAGCAGGTCGATCATTACCTGCAGCGCGCCCGCGTCGCCGCCCAGCGCGACAGCGTCGTCTTCCGCACGCCAGTTTCGCCGCTGGTCGAGCGCATGGTGCGCGTTCTGCGCAAGCTCAATCCGCAAACGCGGCTGACGCTGTCCCTGCCGCCGGCCGAGATTGTCTTTGCCGGCGAGCGCGAGGATCTCGAGGAACTGCTCGGCAATCTGCTCGACAATGCGATGAAATGGGCAAAGAGCGCTGTTGCCGTGACGATCGCCACTATTTCGGGAAGCGGCAACCTGTTTGAAATCGTTATAGAGGATGACGGTCCGGGCATTCCCGAAGACAGCGCGCGAGAGGTGTTGAAGCGTGGCAAGAGACTGGACGAGACGAAGCCGGGAACGGGGCTTGGCCTTGCCATTGTCGCCGACCTCGTCAACGAGTATGGAGGCTCGCTGGCGCTGGAACGGTCGGGCATGGGCGGCTTGAGGGCGGTAGTGAGATTGCGGAGCCTTCAATGATGTTTTTTATCGATTTGCGAGCAGTGGCTGACGGCCAAATTTCCGACAAATATCAACACTATGGCCAGGATGCTTCCCTGATGGCGCGGTCGCCTAACCATCTCTCTCAAGAAGTCCATTTCGCTCAAGAAGCTCATTCCGCTCAAGAGAACCGGTTGTTGGCATGAAGATCCGCGTCGCGCTCGTTTCCGCCCTGCTCGCCGTTTCCGGCTGCACGACACTCGGCAGGGGCGGTCCAACCTCCCCGGTCACGCCTGTTTCGACGCCGCCCTCCGGCGGCAAGGTGTCGACCAGCATCGTCGCGGCGATGAATGGCGGGCTTATCGGCGGATCGATCGGCTCGGGTCTGAGCGACGCCGAAAAGCGCAAGGCGCTGGAGGCGGAGTACAAGGCGCTGGAATACAACACCAGCGGCCAGAAGGTGACGTGGAAGGGCGACAACGCCTCCCATTATGGCGAGGTGGTCGCGGCCCAGCCTTATCGGGTCGGCTCCCAGGATTGCCGCCAGTACACCCACACCGTCTTCAACGGCGGCGCGGGCGTCACCGCGCGCGGCACCGCCTGCCGCAACGCCGACGGCAGTTGGACGCCGCTGACCTGATAAATCGGCCCATTTGATATACATCAAGGCCGGACAGAGCATCCGCCGTCAAAGCGTCGCAGTATGCTTGTGTTGGCAGGGCAGGGCTCTGCCTTTATTGGAAGAGCCATGCTGTTCTGGGTCATAGCCGCAATCCTCACGCTGGGCGCCAGCCTGGCGGTGCTATTGCCGCTCACCGGCGGCATGAAGGGTGCATCGGCGCCTGGCGACCACGACCTCGAAGTCTATCGCGACCAGCTTTCCGAATTGGATCGCGACGTGGCGCGCGGCCTGATCCAGCCGGGCGAGGCCGAGGAGGCGCGCGCCGAGATCGGCCGCCGCATCCTGCGTCTCGGCGCGGCCGAGCGGCCGGCCTCCGCCAGCGCCTCCTCCTCCCGCGGCATCAGGTTGATCGCCAGCCTGGCCGTGCTTGCCGTTCCGCTACTGAGCTGGGGGCTGTACGGCGTGCTCGGCTCGCCCGATCTGCCTTCGCAGCCTCTGGCCGAACGTCTCGCCAAGAATCCCGCCGATTCCTCGGTCGACGAGCTGGTCGCACGCGCCGAAGCGCATCTCGCCGCCAATCCGTCGGACGGCAAGGGCTGGGACGTGCTGGCGCCGATCTATCTTCGCCTGCAGCGCTTTCCCGACGCGATAACCGCCTACCGCAACGCCATTCGCCTCGACGGCGACAGCGCGGTGCGCCAGGCTGGTCTCGGCGAGGCGATCGCGAGCGCTGCCGGCGGCATCGTTTCGGCCGATGCGCAAAACGCCTTCGAGGCGGCTCTCAAGCTCGATCCGGCCAATGCCAAGGCGAATTTCTACCTGGGGGTAGGCCTTGCCCAGGAAGGCAGGAAGGACGAGGCTGTCGCCGCCTGGCAAAAGATGCTCGGCCAGCTTCCGCCGGATTCGCCTTGGCGCAGCGCCGTCCAGCAGGCGCTTGCCGAGGCTGGCCAGACGGCGGTCGCGGCGGGCGCGCCGGCGAGCGGGCCGGATGCCCAGCAGATGGAAGCCGCGCAGCAGATGTCGCCGCAGGACCGGCAGGCGATGATCGAAACGATGGTCGCGGGCCTCGATGACAAATTGAAGCAGAATCCCCGCGACGAGGAAGGATGGATGCGCCTCATTCGTTCCTATGCCGTGCTCGGCAAGCCCGATCAGGCGCGCGAGGCGCTCGGCCGCGCTGTCGCCGCCTTTGGGGCCGACAGCGAGCAAGCCAAGAAGTTCACCGCCTTCGCCGCCTCCCTCGGCGTGACGGCGACGGAGTAAGAGATGACGCGCAAGCAGAAGCGATTGTCGGTGATCGTGGCGGGGGTGGCCTTCCTCGCCGCGGCCGCCGGACTCACCTTCTACGCGCTCGGCCAGAAGGCCTCCTATTTCTACATGCCGGCAGAACTGGCGACGGCAAGCGTCCCGCCCGGACAGCGCATCCGCCTTGGCGGCCTCGTCGAAAACGGCACCGTCGTGCGCGGCAGCGGCGCAACTGTCGCCTTCTCGGTCACCGATAGGCAGAAATCGGTGAAGGTGACCTATACCGGCATCCTGCCCGATCTCTTCCGCGAGGGGCAGGGCGTCATAACCGAAGGCGCTTTCGGTCCGGACGGGGTTTTCGTCGCCGACAGCGTCTTGGCCAAGCATGACGAGCGCTATATGCCGAAGGAAGTCGCCGACGGCCTGAAGGCCAAGGGCGTCTGGGTGGAAAGCAAGAGCCAATAATGGTTGAGACCGGACATTTCGCCCTCGTGCTCGCCTTCGCGCTGTCGCTGGTGCAGATGCTGGTGCCGCTGGTCGGCGCCCGCACCGGCAATCAGCGGCTGATGGCGGTCGGCGGCCCGGTCACCGTCACCGGCTTCGCGCTTACGGCGCTGTCCTTCACGGCCCTTGCAAGCGCCTATGCCGGCTCGGACTTCTCGGTGGCCAACGTCTGGGAAAATTCCCATTCGCTGCAGCCGATGATCTATAAGATCACCGGCACCTGGGGAAACCACGAAGGCTCGATGCTTCTGTGGGTGCTGATCCTGACCTTCTTCGGCGCGCTCGTCGCCGTCTTCGGCAACAATCTGCCGGCGACGCTCAAGGCCAATGTGCTTGCCGTGCAAGGCATGATCGGCGCGGCCTTCTTCCTGTTCATCCTGACGACCTCCAACCCGTTCATCCGCCTCAATCCGGCGCCGGTCGAGGGGCGCGACCTCAATCCGGTCCTGCAGGACCTCGGCCTCGCCATCCACCCGCCGCTGCTCTATCTCGGCTATGTCGGCTTCTCGGTCTGCTTTTCCTTCTCGGTCGCGGCGCTGATCGAGGGCCGCATCGACGCCTCCTGGGCGCGCTGGGTGCGGCCATGGACGCTGGTCGCCTGGATGTTCCTCACCGGCGGCATCGCCATGGGTTCCTACTGGGCCTATTACGAGCTCGGCTGGGGCGGTTTCTGGTTCTGGGATCCGGTCGAGAACGCCTCCTTCATGCCCTGGCTCGCCGGCACGGCGCTGCTCCATTCGGCCATCGTCATGGAGAAGCGCTCGGCGCTGAAGATCTGGACGCTGCTGCTTGCCATCCTCACCTTCTCGCTGTCGCTGCTCGGTACTTTCCTGGTGCGTTCGGGCGTGCTGACCTCCGTGCACGCCTTCGCCACCGACCCGGCGCGCGGCGTCTTCATCCTGTGCATCCTGACTTTGTTCATCGGTGGTTCGCTGGCGCTGTTTGCGTTGCGCGCCTCCAGCCTGACGGCCGGCGGTCTGTTCCACCCGATCTCGCGCGAGGGCGCGCTGGTCCTCAACAACCTCTTTCTCACCACCGCCACCGCGACGGTGCTGGTCGGCACGCTCTACCCGCTGGCGCTCGAAGCGCTCACCGGCGGCAAGATCTCGGTCGGCGCGCCCTTCTTCGACCTAACCTTCGGCCCGCTGATGCTGCTGCTGCTGGCGATCGTGCCGTTCGGCCCGCTGCTCGCTTGGAAGCGCGGTGATGTGATTGCCGCCTCGCAGCGGCTGATGGCGGCCTTTGCGCTCGCGATCGCCGCGATGCTTGTCACCGGCCTGTTCATCGACGGCGCCTCGGTTTTTGCAGCACTTGGTGTCGGCCTCGCTGTCTGGCTCGTCGCCGGCGCGCTGACCGACCTTGCCGTCAAATCCGGCGCCGGCTCGGTGGCGCCGGCCGCCATGCTTCGCCGTTTCGCCGGCCTGCCGCGCTCGGTCTTCGGCACGGCACTGGCCCATCTCGGCCTTGGGCTGACCTTGCTCGGCATCGTCGGCACGCTCTGCTTCGGCAGCGAAAAAATCCTCACTATGCGGCCTGGTGAGACGGTGGAACTCTCCGGTCACACGCTGCGCTTCGAAGGGCTTTTTCCCCAGAAAGGTCCGAACTTCACCGAGGATCGCGCCCGCTTCCTGCTGATCGGCGCAGACGGCAATGCCAAGGGCGAGATCTCTTCGGCAAAACGCTTCTTTCAGGCCCGGCAGACGGCAACGACCGAGTCCGGCATCAGCACGCTCGGCTTGAGCCAGCTTTACCTATCGCTCGGTGACGAGGGTAATGACGGCTCCGTCGTCGTGCGTCTCTGGTGGAAACCGCTGGTGACGCTGATCTGGGGCGGTGCCCTGGTGATGATGGCGGGCGCGGCCATGTCGCTGGCCGACCGCCGCTTGCGCGTCGGCGCGCCCGCGAGGCGCCGCAAGCCGGCCGCCGCGTTGACGAGCCCGACATGAGGGCAAGGTTTTCGCTCGCCTCGCTGATCCTTCTGCTCGCCTTGGCGTTTACGGGCGCCGCGCAGGCGGTGAAGCCTGATGAAGTGCTGCGGGACCCGGCATTGGAGGCGAGGGCGCGTGCGCTGTCGGAAGGCCTGCGCTGCATGGTTTGCCAGAACCAGTCGATCGACGAATCCGACGCCGATCTGGCGCGCGACCTGCGCATCCTCGTGCGCCAGCGCCTCGTCGCCGGCGACACCGACCAGCAGGTGATGGATTACATCGTCTCGCGCTATGGCGAGTTCGTGCTCTTGAAGCCGCGCTTCAGCCTGCGCAACGCGCTTTTATGGGGCACGCCGGTGCTCCTGCTCCTGGCCGGCGGCCTCTTCATCGTGCTGAGCGCCCGCTCGCGCCGCCCGACGTCGGACAGCACTCTCAGCGCCGAGGAAAAGGCGGCGCTGGACAAGATGCTAAGCGATTAGCGCCATCACCGTGCTTGGCGATTGACTGCAACCGTCTTCGGGCGCTCCGCACGTCCGTGGTCCTCGTCGCCAGTCACCAACATTACAAAACTTTCATGTACCGGAAATGGCGCCGTAATGTGCGCCTCTCTAATCCTCTTGCCCGAGGATGCTTCGCCTGAGCGCATCCGCATCGATAGAGGATAAGAAACCCGATGAATAATGCCCCCAATTCATATTCCCGCACCCGAAAGCGCCTGATGGCCGCCGTCGCTTCCCTGGCCGTTGTCGGCACGATCGGCGCGGGCATGCTCGCGACCGGCACCGCCCCCGTGCTGGCCGAAGCCGTGCGCGTCGAGGCCCCGCAGATGCCGAGCTTCGCCGATGTCGTCGAGCATGTCTCGCCGGCAGTTGTCAGCGTCAAGGTCAAGGCCAAGATCCAGCCGACCGCCGACGACGGCTCGGACGATCAGGGCGGTTTTGACAACCTGCCCGACAACCCGCAGCTGCGCCGCTTCTTCAAGGAATTCCGCGGCTTCGGCGACCAGGGCCAGGGCGGCCAGTTCGGCATGCGCCGCTTCGGCCATCGCGACCATGGCAATGGCGAGCCACGCCCGGTTGCCCAGGGCTCGGGCTTCTTCATCTCGGAGGATGGCTATCTCGTCACCAACAACCATGTCGTGTCGGAAGGCTCGGACTTCACCGTCGTCACCAATGACGGCAAGGAACTCGACGCCAAGCTGATCGGCACCGATCCGCGCACCGACCTCGCGGTGCTGAAGGTCGATGGCGGCGGCAACAAGTTCACCTATGTCGACTTTGCCGACGATTCCAAGGTCCGCATCGGTGACTGGGTGGTTGCCGTCGGCAATCCGTTCGGCCTTGGCGGCACCGTCACCGCCGGCATCGTCTCGGCCCGCGGCCGCGACATCGGCGCCGGGCCCTACGACGACTTCATCCAGATCGACGCGTCAGTCAACCGCGGCAATTCGGGCGGTCCGACCTTCAACCTCAACGGCCAGGTGATCGGCATCAACACCGCCATCTTCTCGCCGTCGGGCGGCAGCGTCGGCATTGCCTTCGACATCCCGGCCTCGACCGCCAAGCAGGTCGTCCAGGACCTGATGAAGAGCGGCTCCGTCCAGCGCGGCTGGCTCGGCGTCGAGATCCAGCCGGTCACCTCCGACATCGCCGAGTCGCTCGGCCTGAAGTCGGACAAGGGCGCGCTGGTGTCGGGCGCCCAGGACGCAGGTCCGGGCAAGAAGGCGGGCATCACCGCCGGGGATGTCATCACCCAGGTCGACGGCAAGGACGTCGCCTCGCCGAAGGAGCTCGCCCGCATGATCGGTGCGTTTGCGCCGGGCAAATCGGTCGATGTCACGGTCTGGCGTAACGGCAAGGACGAGACGGTCAAGGTCGATCTCGGCACGCTGCCCGCGAGCGACAAGCAGGCCTCGAACGACGACAACAGCAAGCAGTCGGCGCCTGCCGCCAAGCCCGACACGCTTGCCGATCTCGGCCTGACCGTCACCAAGGCCGAAAACGGCAAGGGACTCGTGGTCACCGATGTCGATCCCGACAGCGACGCGGCCGACCGCGGCATCCAGCCCGGCGACGTCATCACCTCGATCAATTCGAACGAGGTGAACACCACCGACGACGTCTCCAAGGCGATGACCGATGCCGCCAAGGCCGGCCGCAAGGCCGTGCTGATGCAGATCACCCGCGACGACTCGAACCGCTTCGTCGCGCTGCCGGTCGGCAAGGGCTGACATGCCGCGCATGACCCCGGAAATCCCATGGGGGTTTTCGGAAAGGACCATGCGCCACTAGAAGACGTTCAGCTTTCCCCATGGCCGTATCAACACCCCCGAGCCGCCGTGGGGAAACATGGGGCCGAGCACGTAAGTCAGTCACCGTGTTTCGCTCCTGGCGGCAGCGGGTTTCCCATCACCCGCTGCCGCTTTATCGCATGTCGCCCAAAAGTGGTTGCCGGTTTTGGGAAGAAGACATGCGACTAATGAAGGCAAAGCAGGACGCAATGACTGCCCCTCAAACCTCCGATGAAATCGCGTATAACGGCTCCATGAAGATTCTCGTCATGGAAGACGATCGCGAGGCGGCGGACTACTTGCAGAAAGCCTTCGTCGAGGCAGGCCACACCGCCCATGTCGCCGGCGACGGCGAGACCGGCTTCGCGCTGGCCGACGCCGGCGACTATGACGTGATGGTGGTCGACCGCCTGATGCCGCGCCGTGACGGCCTGTCGGTGATCGCCGCGCTTCGCTCGCGCGGCAACACCACGCCGGTCTTGATCCTGTCCGCCCTGGGCGAGGTCGACGACCGCGTCACCGGCTTGCGCGCCGGCGGCGACGATTATCTCACCAAGCCCTACGCCTTTTCCGAATTGCTCGCCCGCGTCGAGGTGCTGAATCGCCGTGCCGGCGCGCGCGAATCCGAGACCGTCTACCGCGTCGGCGACCTCGATCTCGACCGGCTGTCGCATTCGGTCAAGCGGGCGGGGCGCGAGATCACGCTGCAGCCGCGCGAGTTCCGCCTGCTCGAATATCTGATGCGCCATGCCGGCCAGGTGGTGACCCGCACCATGCTTCTGGAAAATGTCTGGGACTATCATTTCGATCCGCAGACCAACGTCATCGACGTCCATGTCTCGCGCCTGCGCGGCAAGATCGAAAAAGGCTTCGACAAGCCGATCCTGCACACGATCCGCGGCGCCGGCTACATGCTGAAAGGCGGTTAAGGAGCAAAATGGCTCTTTCCCTGCCGGCCATCATGAAGACGACGGCGGCCCGGCTCTCGGCGCTCTATCTTCTGCTTTTTGCGCTTTGCGCGGTGCTGCTCGTCTTCTACATGACGTCGCTGTCGGCGCGCATGCTGACCGCGCAGACGCAGGAGACCATCAACGACGAGGTGCTGGGCCTCGCCCGTGCCTATCAGCGCGGCGGCCTGCCCGTGCTGGTGCGCGTCGTCGAAAACCGCTCGCGCCAGCCCGGCGCCAACCTCTATCTCATCGCCGACGCCAACGGCCAGATCCTGACCGGCAACGTGCAGAGCCTGGAGCCCGGCGTCATCGAGACCGAGGGCTGGACGACCGAGCCCTTCTCCTACCAGCGCTTCGGCGAAGGCGAGCTCGACCGGTTGCGCAGTGGAGCTACCGACCAGTCCGCGCCCCAGGCCGGCGACAACAGCACTCCCCAATCGACAGGCGAAAAGGGCCACAACGCCATCGCCTTGGTGCTGCGACTACCAAACCAGATGATCATGCTGGTCGGCCGCGACCTCGGCGAGCCCGAGCGCTTCCGCGCCGTCATCAGCAGGGCACTGACGCTGGCGCTCGGCATGATGGGCCTGGGCGGGCTCCTGATCTGGTTCTTCGTCGGGCGCGCCGCGCTGAAACGCATCGACAGCGTGTCCGATGCCAGCCGCCGCATCATGGG